>JAEWLN010000201.1 GCA_023457535.1 Bacteroidota bacterium | reverse complement strand
CAACACGGCTAAGAGCGCGATAATGCCTACTTTTACTTTCATTTGGAACAGGGGTTAACGGTTGGAACACCTCCAAAAAGGACGCACCTTTTGGCGATAACTGAAAAACCGGTCGTTATATTGTTTTAAAAGTACGGTATTTTTTTAATTTTTTATACCGAAAATTCAGCACAAACAGGTGGTCTACTTTCGCTTTTTCGCAAAGAAACCCAACATCAACTGAGCGGCTTCTTCAGCCATCACACCAGAGACGACCGTGGTTTTGGGGTGAAGTTGCGTTCCCATAGCAATAAATCCGCGCTGCTCGTCGCGGGCGCCAAAAACGATTTTTGAAATCTGGCTCCAATACAAAGCCCCGGCACACATCTGGCACGGCTCGAGCGTGACATACAACGTGCAATCGCGCAGGTATTTACCGCCGAGGTAATTGGCCGCTGCGGTGATGGATTGCATCTCTGCGTGGGCAGTGACGTCATGGAGCAATTCGGTCAGGTTGTGGCAGCGCGCGATGATTTGATGGCCCGCCACAATGACGGCGCCCACGGGAATTTCCCCTTTGTCAAAAGCGATCTGGGCTTCCTGAAGCGCTTTTTTCATAAAATATTCGTCGGTGAAAACCTGTTCCATGTGCCAAAAATACGATTTCAACGCGTACCTTTGCTTTATGCCTGAAAATTTGCTCGCACAACTCCAGATTCCGTCCGATTTACGGTTGCTCGATCCAAGCCGGTTGCCGCAACTGGCAAAGGAATTGCGCGAATTTATCATCGACGTGGTGTCGGTCAAAGAAGGGCATCTGGGCGCGAGCCTGGGCGTGGTGGAACTGACCATCGCGCTGCACTATGTTTTCGACACGCCGGATGATTTACTTGTCTGGGATGTCGGCCATCAAGCCTACGGACACAAAATCCTGACCGGACGCCGCAATGTTTTTCACACCAACAGGCAATTTGGCGGTATTTCCGGATTTCCAAAAAGGAGCGAAAGCGTGTATGACACTTTTGGCGTGGGCCATTCTTCAACAGCGATTTCAGCCGCTTTGGGAATGGCCATCGCGTCGCAGCTCAAGGGCAGCGAAAAGCACCATATCGCGGTAGTGGGCGATGCGTCGATCGCATCGGGGATGGCCTTTGAAGGACTCAACCACGCGGGCGTCACCGATGCGAACCTGCTCGTGGTTTTGAACGACAACGCCATCGGGATCGATCCGAGTGTGGGCGCGCTCAAAGAATACCTTACGGCGGTCAAACAAGGCCGGGATCCGCGTCGGAACAACGTGATCGAGTCGCTCAATTTTGATTATTCGGGCCCGATCGACGGACACGATCTCGAGGCGCTGATCGCTGAATTGCGTCGGCTCAAAACGATCAAAGGACCCAAATTCCTGCATGTGATCACGACCAAGGGCAAAGGATTGCGCCAGGCCGAAGAAAACCAGGTCAAATACCACGCTCCCGGCAAATTCGATAAAATGACGGGCGAACTTTTGCCGCAAGCAGACCAAAATCTGCCGCCTCGTTTCCAGGATGTATTTGGTTTGACATTGCTTGATCTGGCGCGTCGGAATAGTAAAATTGTGGGCATTACCCCGGCCATGCCATCGGGAAGTTCGCTTAAATTGATGATGGATGCCTTTCCGGACCGCGCTTTTGACGTTGGGATCGCTGAACAGCACGCCGTCACGCTCGCCGCCGGAATGGCCACGCAAGGCATGATGGTGTTTTGCAATATTTATTCGACTTTTTTGCAACGCGCATACGATCAGGTGATCCACGATGTGGCACTACAGGACCTGCCTGTGATTTTTTGCCTCGATCGCGCCGGACTCGTGGGCGAAGATGGCGCCACGCACCACGGTGTATTCGATCTGGCGTACCTGCGCTGCATTCCAAACATGATCATTTACGCACCCATGGACGAAATTGCGCTGCGCAACATGTTGTATACGGCCCAGCTTGGGTTGCCGCACCCGATCGCGATCCGGTATCCGCGCGGGCGCGGCGTTCGCTTGGACTGGCAACTGCCGTATCAACAAATAGAAATCGGGCGGGCCAGACGCATCAAACCGGGCCATCGCGTGGCGGTTTTATCCACGGGAAGCATCGGGAATCTGGCTGCTCAGGCGTTGTCGGAAATGAACGGGCACGCCCATGCACACTACGATTTTGGTTTTGTCAAGCCACTCGACGAAGCGATGCTGCACGAGATCCTGCAAAATTTCGCGCAGATTATCACCGTGGAAGACGGCACGGCAACAGGCGGATTTGGAAGTGCCGTTGCAGAATTTGCCGCAGCACACGACTATCGGGTCCCGATCCGGATATTGGGACTACCGGACGAATTCACCGAGCACGGCACGGTCGCAGAACTTTTGCAATACCGTCACCTGGATGTCAAAAGTTTGGTAAAAGTCTTTTCTTCCTATTGAAAATTGTGGAAATTTGCGGGCTTTAATCATTTTCTTATGAGATTATCGCGCCCGGTTCTATTGATTTTGCTGTTTTTTTGGATCCCCACGTCCAACGCCCAAACGAAAGACACACTCCTTGTGGTGCGCGATACCGTTAAAATGAAGGTGCTTGAGGTATCGCACTGGACGCATAAAAACACGGTAGGGTTTGACCTGAACCAGATTGCATTTGTAAACTGGAGCGCGGGTGGCGTAAGCTCTGTATCGGGGTTGCTTAAGGGCATTTTCACGCGAAAATACGACAGCAACAACGTCAAATGGGGTAATGAACTGATTATGCGGTACGGTATGAATAAGCAGGATGGCGTCGAATTCAGGAAAACAGACGATGCGTTCCAGTTTACCTCTACGTTTGGCTATCGGCGTGACACCCTGTCGAACTGGTACCATTCGGCCAAATTCAATTTCAATACGCAGTTTACAGAGGGTTATGAATACCCCAACACCGATTTGGCGATTTCAGGGCCATTCTCGCCCGCTTATACGTTTTTTGGCCTGGGTGCCGAATATTCGAACAAGCAAAAACTGATCAACGTTTATTTGTCGCCGATGACACTCAAGAATACTACCGTTTGGAACCAACGGCTCGCCGATCAGGGTGCATTTGGCGTCCGGCCGGCACAATACGACGCAGACGGCAATAAGATTTCTGACGGGCAAAACAGCAAGACCGAATTCGGGATGCTGTTGACCTGTCATTTCAAGCGCGAGATCTTCAATAACATCAACCTCGAAAACCGCCTGGCATTGTATTCGGATTACATCAACAAATTTGGAAATGTAGACGTGGATTGGCAATTGCAGCTCGATATGGTGGTCAACCAGTATGTAAAGGCCAACATCGGGGTACACCTGCTTTACGACGATGACATTCGCGCCAAGGAAGAGGTCAACGGCGAACAAATCATCAAAGGTCCGCGCGTGCAGCTGAAGCAAATGCTCGGCATCGGACTCGAATACAATTTCTAGGATAGCCAAAAAAAAGCCCCGCTTATTTGCGGGGCTCTCTCTTATTTAAATATGCTTATTTCAAGATGATCTTATCTGCATAGTTAAAATCAGCTGTGTTCACTTTGAGCACATAAACCCCTTTGGCCAAATGACCCAGGTTGATCGATTTCTCAACGTTGAAGCTGTTTTCGCTCTGCGTATAAACCACGCGACCGTTCAAGTCGACAACCTGCATGTTCACAGCACCTGTGAATTGCGCGATGCGGATGTTGAATACGGCGTTCGATGGGTTAGGATATACCTTAACCATCGCATCCTTGGTAAACGACTTGCTTGAGAGCGGGAATGCCGTGAAATCCTCAGTTTGGTCGTTGGAGTTGTTGGCTGCACCGGATGAAGCATTCAGACCCATACCGCGTCTGCGGAAAACCTCTGCCATCATGTTGTAGTTCACACCGCCATTGGACGCCTGGTCCGCAGCGAAAATGATATCGCGGAAACCGATCATGTTCGATGTGTTACAAGCCGGCCCCATTTTCATTGCGTCGACCATAAGCTGCATGAATTTGTTGTTACCACCTGTACCGGTGTAGATGTTCGGGTCAAAACCGTATTGGTCGACAAACGCCCAGGTCAAATCCCAAAGTACCGATGCCCAGAATTCACCAACTACGTAACGGTGCGCTGTATCGGCTGGATCCGTTGGAACCGGTGCGTTTGAATCGGCGAAAGTACGTGGGTTGACGGTAAGGTCTGTAGAATAAGGGAACTCCCTCAAACCTGCGCCAAATTGCGGATCTTCATTGAATACATATGTACCCACAGTCTTTGCGTCTGTTCCGGCATCACCGGCCTTCATCTGAAGGATCAAACCGAACCAGTCCGACCAGCCCTCGCCCATTTGCTCTGCGTTGGACATACAACCGGCAGCACCTGCACCGATCAAGCGGTTAGAGATACCGTGACCAATTTCGTGGCCGATGATGACGTTGTCAAAATCGCCGTCAGCAAAAAGGTACAAATCTGCAGGGGTTTCGAGTTTTACGTTTACCGTTTCAGTTGCCATAGCAGCAACCATTTCCTCACCGATTTCCTTGGTTACGAAAACCGCAGGTATCGTGATGCCTAAAAGGCCTGTTGAGCTCATTGACAAACGTACCGGGTTGTTTGGAACGGTGTCGTAAACGATAACAGCGATCGCGCCGGCATCCTGAGCGTTTTTAACTTTGTTTGAGAAGTTACAGTTCCCTCTTCTGATCAAAGCGATCTTGCCGCTGATGTCGAATGCGTTGGTTGGCGGAACGCACGCATTGTGGATCGTGATGGGGTTGCCCGGAGGGTTTGTACCATTGTTCGCATCGTTTGTATAGTGTACCAGGTCAGACACCAGTCCGTTTGGCGCAGTAGGAACCGGAACACGGTCTGTACCTTCAAATACGTTGCTTGTCGCCAATCTCGGACCCGCGATAGCCGCTGGTGAGTTGATGGTCAGGTATTCTGTTGGTGGCGCGCCGGCATTCCACAAAAACATTTGAACGCGCGGACGCACGCCTTCTGCCGTTGGTGTAAAGTTAGCGTTGTTCAGCGTGGCTTCTGTTTGTGAATAGCCATCTTGTGCATCGGCCAGTACGTAGTCACCTGTACCGGTCTGCGTTCCGCCAAGGCCGTAATTTTGCGCCTGGAAGTTACGCGCTGCCTCGTTGAACCCGTACTGATACCAGATGTCGTGGATGACGTTAACCATGTAAAACAAGTTCGTCACCGACGCAGACGTGTAGGCTGTTGGCTGCTGGAACTCGCCCAGATAAGGAAAATCAAAAGTCAACGTCGGGCCACCGTTTGGCGCAAAGTTATTCAAGCTGTTGTTGGCTGTTGGATCCTCACGGGCATACACGTTGTTTCCACGTGTCACCTGGTACATTTGCGCAGCGGTCGTGCCGCCGATCGTGTTGCTCGCATTGTGCCATCCGTTTGGTGAAGAAGCAGTAAATTCAGGGTTGGAAATCAATTGGAAAGAACCGTGGTTCGGGCTTTCGATGTTGTATGGAATCACGCGGTAAGATCCACCTTGCACCTGCATCATGGACGAAGTACCGGTGAACGCTTTGTTGGTAAAATTAAATTCCTTTTTTACCGCTTTGTGTTCGTGGTTCTTGCCGCCAAAATTACAGCTCAGCAATTGGTTGGTTTTGTTCAGGATCTGTCCGTTGATCGCATCAACGCTCGTAGTCCAGTAATTGTTCGTTCCCGGCTGATAAAAATCATAGTGCCAGGCCAGTTTGAGGTTGTTTTTGTCTGCCGGATAGTAAACAAGCTTTGCAAGGATGTGATCTTCCTGCAAACCATCGGCGAGCGTCAGGTTTTTGCTGCTTTCAGAAGCAATGATCGAAAAATCCGCTCCCGATACGCCCAAATCGCTGTACGCGCGCGACAATGCCTCGGTCACTGACAAAGACGGCTGCGATGCATTTACTTTAGTGGCGATGTTGTTCACAAAAGCGCTCTCAACGCGAAAGATTTCCCCGTCTTTAACGGCCACGCTGGCCTCCACCTGATAAATTTCAGTTCCCTGGTATCTTTGGACGACACGGTAGCTGGTGACTTTTGTACCATTTCCATACACCTCAGACCTGATGTTCAGGTCAGAAACGTCTTGGCTGGTCAAACCGTACTTGGACAAATTATTGTCGAAATACGCCTGGATCTTCTGCTTGCCGGTTTGGGCGAAACCCGCCACAGACAAGAGAAAAACACCCAATAGTGTAATTTTTTTCATAAAGTTAAAATTTTTTGATTGACAAACATAGTGAATTTTTTGTTAAACGATACAAATCCCAAAAACATTAACGGTTAATCCAAATGCCCCGAAATATTGCGGTAATAAATCAGCGCATTGCCGTCCGTAAGCAGCGAAACAAAATGACAAATGTGGAGCAACCGGTCATACAAATGGGCCTTTTCAAGGTGGTGCCGCTCGGGCAAAACTTTCAGAAGCAAATTGTCGTAATTGGTTGCGCATCCGTCGAATTTATTGTTGTAGGCCGTGATGAATTTATCGAGCAGCGTGTTGATGATCTGATAGCCTTTGAGTTCTTTGTCGATCACCTCGCGGCTTTGGTAAATGTTCTTAACGCTGAGTTTGATGATGTCGTCCATTTGCGCTTTATACTTGCTTTTGTCGGTCAGCGCATGCGGAAATTGGCCTTGCAGGATCGCCTCTTCGTTTTCGACAAAGACGCGTACGGCATCGGCAATCAGGCTCCCGATGGCCAGCGCGCGCAAATAACTGATGCGGTCTTCCTTGGTTTGCAGCGTTTTGTACTTGGCCGTATCGATGCTGTCCTTGACGAGTTTGATCAGGTATTCGAGCGCATAATCTTCAGACACCAGCCCAAGGTTGATCCCGTCTTCAAAATCGATGATCGTATAAC
>JAEWLN010000200.1 GCA_023457535.1 Bacteroidota bacterium | reverse complement strand
TCCGAAATTCAAGCCACATTTTGATTTCGTAAGACAAGTTCGCCGCGCTTCGATGTCTATTTCCTCAAATATTGCAGAAGGATTTGAACGAAGTACAGATAAAGAGTTTATTTATTTTTTATTCGTGGCCAAGGCGTCGGCAGGAGAAGTTAGGTCTCAATTATATCTCGCGTACGATTTGAATTGTATCGGGCAAGAATTGTTTGAGGAATTGGTTACAGAAATAACTAAAATTGCACAACTCATCAGTGGATTAATTAAATATTTACAGAAATAGTTGATGGTGCGGATCTCATTCGACGTTCGACATTCGACATTCGACAAAAATGGAACTAAAAGAAAAACTCATCTCCTCCTTCATGGCATTCGAAGAGCAAGTGGACGTTCACGCAGATTTGCACGACATCCGCACGCAAGCCATCAGGAATTTCGAAAACAAAGGCTTCCCGACCAAAAAGGAAGAAGCCTGGAAATATACCTCGCTCAATTCGGTTTTGAAAAGCGATTTCAGCGTATTCCCAAAATCCGAAAGCACGGTCGATTTCGCCGATGTCAAAAAGTATTTCCTGCACGAGATCGACACGTATAAGGTCATTTTCATCGACGGCAAGTTCAGCTCGTTCCTATCCTCGACCACGCACGACGGACTCGACGTTTGCCTGATGTCATCGGCGCTGACCAAGCCCAAATACAAAATGGTCATCGATGAGTATTTCAACAAGGTCGCCAGCAAGGACGAAAGCCTCACGACGCTCAACACCGCTTTTGCACTCGAAGGCGCGTACATCAACATTCCCAAGAGCAAAGTCGTAGACAAACCAATTGAAATCATCAACTTTTCGACCGGATCTGAAGCGGCGCTTTTGGTTCAGCCGCGCAATCTGATCATCGTTAATGAAAACGCGCATGTGCAGATCATCGAGCGCCACCAATCGCTCAACGACAACCCGGTTTTGACCAATTCGGTGACTGAGATTTTTGCCAGAAAGCGCGCCATTGTCGATTATTACAAGATCCAGAACGACAATCTTGCGGCCTCGCTGATCGACAACACCTACATTTCGCAAAAAGAGCAGACGCACGTTTCAGTACACACGTTTTCATTCGGCGGGAACCTCACGCGCAACAACCTCAATTTTTACCACGAAGGCCAGCACATCGATTCAACGCTCAAAGGCATTACGATCATCGAAGGCAAACAGCACGTAGACCACTATACGCTTGTCAACCACGCGACGCCCAATTGCGAATCGCACCAGAATTACAAAGGGATTTTCGGAGACCGGTCGACGGGTGTGTTCAACGGCAAGATTTTCGTCGAAAAAGAGGCGCAAAAAACCGATGCGTTCCAGCAAAACAACAACATATTGCTCAGCGACAAAGCCACGATCAACGCCAAGCCGCAACTCGAGATCTTCGCCGACGACGTGAAATGCTCGCACGGCTGCACGATCGGCCAATTAGACGACAAGGCGATGTTTTACATGCAATCGCGCGGAATCCCGCAAAAAGAGGCCAAGGCGCTGCTGATGTACGCGTTTTCGAACGAAGTGATCGAAAGCATCAAAATCCCTGAGCTCAAACAGCGCATTACGAAAATTATTGCGATGAAATTGGGTGTGAATATGGGGTTTGATCTTTAAGTCGAATGTCGAACGTCGAATGTCAAAAGTCGTAAAGTTATAAAGGCGAAAGTAGTAAAGTCATAAAGGCGAAAGTCATAAAGTCGAAAGTCATAAAGGCAGGTGCTGGTTTTTACACGAATTTTTTAGGAGCTATTTCCGGCTGTCCGCTCTTATCTTTTACGGCCTCCGCTGCGCTGCGGCCGCAAAAGGATAACCGCTTCCATCCGGGCTAGGGCATTCCACAAATAAAAAGCCTGGTCTTTGCGATCAGGCTTTGTCTTTCCCGATACTTTGGGTGACTTCTTTTAAGAAACTATTGAAATCAAACCCCGGATTTTCCTTGAGTCCCATGCGCACGATCACCAAATCCATCGACGGGATAATGAACACATGCTGTCCCTGGAACCCGTTAGCCGAATACAGATCGCGCGGCGCATCGGGGTAATAACCGCCTTTGTTGAGCCAGAAATGGCCGCCGTAACGCCCGTTGGATCCTTTGGTTGGCGTGGTGACGTAATCAACCCATTTTTCGTCGAACAGCCGCTCGTTGTTCCACTTTCCTTTGTGCAGGTACAACAACCCGAATTTGGCCCAGTCGCGCGTGGTGGCCCATCCGTAGGACGATCCTACAAAATTCCCCGCCATATCCGTTTCGACAAACATCGAACGCATGCCTATTTTATCGATCAGTGAACTGTACCAAAAATCCAGATATTGTTGGTGCGTTTTAAATTGTTTGCGCAAAATCCCGGAAAGCAAATTGGTCGTTCCGGATGAATAGTTCCAGTTTTCATTGGGCTTGAATGCGCTGCGCTTATCGCGTTGCACAGCCGTCATGTCCCTGGCCAGAAACAACATGCGCGTGGCGTCGGAGATGGTCTCATAATTTTCGTCCCAGGCCAGCCCGCTGTTCATTTGAAGCAAATGGCTCGTTGTGATTTTAGAACGCGCATCATTTTGCCACGCCGCAATGGGCGCCGGCTTGAAAATGTCGAATTTTTTCTGGTATTGCAAAATGCCAAAGTACGTCGCGGTCAGGCTTTTGGTCATGGACCACCCGAGAATCCTTGATTTTTTACTGAAGCCGGCATCGTATTTTTCTGCAACGATCCTGTCTTTGTAAACCACCAGCACAGACCGCGTGCGCTTGATTTTGTTGCCATTGTGGTCAAAAGCGTTGTCCACGGCTTTTTGCAAACGGCCGTAGTTGATGTTTTCAAAAAAGGTGTCACGCGGTTCGGTATCGCCGTAAGGAAACGGCAGTGTTGTATTGATTTTGTTGCGTTTGGGAACGGCGTAGGGTTTGGTCGCGTCAAAATCATCATCGATCAGGACGGAGCCCAAGCCTTCGCGGTACACGGCTTTGCGCGTTTTGAGCCCGAATACGGATGCCGTTACCCATTTGTGTTTCTCATCGATGTGGTTCAAGGCCAGATCCACCAGCGGAATGTCGTTGTCGCCCTCCTCGATCATCTGCAAGGTCCGGCCATCGGCAAAATGCCCCGATGCGACGCTCTTGGCCGCAAAACCGGAAATCAGGTCGAGCTTGGGATAATTGACGTACACTGCAGCAGCGAAAACCGCGAGCAGGAGCAAGGCAAACCAATAGCGTTTTTTCATCAGCGTGAACACGTTAGCGGACGTAAAATTAAAAAAACATCGACAGGTTTTACATCGGCCAATACAAAAACGACTATATTTGATCCACTACCCGCAACACCAAAGCCATGGATGCTGAACAAGAAGCCGTTGCACGCCGACTTTTCGAAAAGTCAATCATTACCCAACAACAGTTTGCTGAGGTCAAAGCGTATCGCTCGCTTGGGATTTTTTCGCTTCACAACGAACTGCAGTGGCTGCTGTACAGTGCGGTGCTGTTGTTTACCTCGGGTGCGGGCATCCTGATTTACCAGAATATCGACAGCGTCGGCCATACCGCAATCCTGGCGTTGCTGTTGGGTATGAGCCTCGGGTTTTACGGCCTGAGTTACAAAAAATCGCCGGGATTCGACCGCGCCGAAACGCATTTCGATCATCCGGTATACCCGTATTTTGTGTTGTTGGCCACCATTCTGGGTGCGACGTTTATCGGCTATCTGCAATATCAGTACAAACCGTTTGGTGAGCGCGTTGAGATCGCAACCTTTTTCTCCGCTGCTGTAGCCCTTGCCGCCGCATATTATTTTGACAACCGCAGCGCGCTGTCAATAGGCATTACCGGACTCGCCGCAACCGTGGGTATCACGGCCACACCAGGCGCAATTTTCAATAACAACTTTTTAAAACACCCGTCGTTGCTGGTTTCCGGAATCGTACTGGGTACATTGCTGATCGTTTGGGCCGAATATTCGGAGCGCACAAACCTTAAACGGCATTTTTCACTCGTATGGGTGACATTTGCGCAACACCTGACCGGGATTTGCTGCGTCATAGGGATGGCGGGTGATTTTTGGCCTGCTTACGTTGTGGTGCTTGCCGCCGTGCTGTTTTATTGTTACCGCAAAAGCCACGTGCTCGATTCGGCTTCGCTTTTTGTTTTTACGCTGATTTACGGCTACATCGCGTGGAACATGGTGCTGTTCAAGCTCATCGATGTTCTGGATGCGGTGTTGATTTACGAACTGCTGACGTTCATCGCGCCGCTGTATTTTATCGCGTCCATCGTGTTCTTTATCCAGTCCATCAAAAAATTCAACCGCAAATCCAATGATCGCCTACGATAAAACACGGCTCGAAAACACATTTTTCCTCGAGGGCGCGCAGCAGCTCCGGGAAGGCGGCTTTATTACGCGTGAACAACTTGCATCGGCACAGGGCCAGACACCGGCGCTCAAAACACATCGCAACTTGCTGGTGCGCGTTGGATTTTTCCTGCTCGGAAGTTTGCTCTATTCGTCCATTTCCGGCGTGGTGTCGTTGTTTGTGTTTACCGCAAACATCGATGCCTTTAAATTTGCGATTTTCCTCTACGCGCTGATCGGGCTGGCCGGAAGCGAATTCTGCGCGAAGCTGCATTTTTTCGCCCACGGGCTCGACGATGGGTTTATGCTGGGATTTGTGACCCTGACCGCGCTGGCCGTAGGAGCCATACTAGAAAGCGTGACAGCGGGTTTTTTAGCCCTGGCGTTGGCCGGTGCGCTGGCGTGTTTGCGGTATGTACACACGCTTTGTGCGGTGCTGTCCTTCATGGGCGTGGTGGGTTTCTTTTGCGCGCTTTCGTTCGATGCGGGAATCATTCCCAAATTCTACCTGCCGATAATCGGACTGGCAATCGCGATGGCCGGGTACGCTTTTTACCATTTCTGCGCGCGGCGCGATGGTTGGTATCGCAATGCGTGGACGGCCGTACAAGTGTCAAGCCTGGTTTTGGGATACGTATCGGCGAATTATTTTGTGGTGCGCGAATTGTCTGTCGCGCTGCTCGATTGGAAGCCCACTCCCGGATCGGACATACCGCTGGCGTGGCTTTTTTACGCGCTGACAATTGCATTGCCGGTGGTTTATATCGGTTATTCGATACGTCTCAGAAACAAACCCATGTTGTGGATCGGCGTTGCGGCATGGGCGTGCTCTGCGCTTACTTTTTACCACTATTTTGGTGCCATCCGCCCTGAGTGGGCGCTTGTTCTCGCGGGATTGCTGCTGTTTGCGATCGCTGTGGGATTGATCAGGCGGTTGCGCCACAAGGAATCGGGCGTAACGTTTGAAAAGGACCGGCATTCAGGCCACAATACGCTTTTGTATGCGCAGGCCGTTTTGGTCAATTCGCAGATCGACGTGGAACCGACCATACCGCAAAGTGACCTGCCTTTTGGCGGCGGAGGATTCAGCGGCGGTGGCTCCGATGGCAGCTATTGAGCCGTACCAACGCACTTTTTGCCCGACGTGAATTTATGATTTATTTATTCCTGTTTTCAGCAAACAAGCCGTAAATTTGTCAAAATTTGACACCATGTTTGATGTTCAGCACGTAAGAACTCAATTCCCGATATTATCCCAAAAAGTTAACGGCAAGCCCCTGGTCTATTTCGACAATGGCGCCACGTCGCAAAAGCCGCAGGTTGTCATCGATGCTATGGCCCAATATTACGGACAGATCAACGCCAACATCCACCGCGGCGTACACACGCTGAGCCAATTGGCTACGGACGCGTATGAGGCTTCCCGGCATAAAATCCAACGCCACATCAACGCGGAGTTTGCCCACGAAGTACTGTTTACCTCGGGAACGACACAAGGCGTCAACCTGGTGGCCAACGGTTTTGCATCGGTCGTAAAACCAGGCGATGAGATCCTTGTGTCGGCGATGGAACACCACAGCAACATCGTCCCTTGGCAGATGCTGTGCGAGCGATCGGGTGCGACTTTAAAAGTAATCCCGATGAACGATCGCGGCGAATTGATCATGTCCGAATACCAGAAATTGCTGTCGGACAAAACCAAACTGGTGGCCGTCAACCACATTTCAAACGCGCTCGGTACCATCAACCCGATTGCCGAAATGATCGCGATGGCACATCAGGTGGGCGCTGCGGTATTCATCGACGGCGCGCAGGCGGCCCCGCATTTAAGACCGGACGTCCAGCAGCTCGATTGCGATTTTTACGCCTTTTCCGGCCACAAGATCTGCGGCCCGACCGGTACCGGGGTTTTGTACGGCAAACAACGGTGGCTCGAACAACTGCCGCCTTATATGGGTGGCGGCGAAATGATCCGGGAGGTGACGTTCGAAAAGACCACGTATGCCGATCTACCGCACAAATTCGAAGCCGGGACGCCACATATTGCGGGCGGGATCGTGCTTGGGACGGCCATCGATTACCTGAACGAGATCGGTTTTGAACACATCCGGCAGCAGGAAAAGGCGCTGCTCGATTACGGTACGCAAAAGCTGCTCGAAATTGACGGACTTAAAATTTACGGTACATCGGCGCAAAAAACATCAGTAATTTCGTTTAATATTGACGGCATTCATCCGTATGACATCGGGGCAATCCTCGACAAGATGGGCATCGCCGTAAGGACGGGCCACCATTGCGCACAACCGGTGATGCAGTTTTTCGATATTCCGGGAACCGTTCGCGCATCGTTTTCGTTTTACAACACGACCGATGAAATCGACCAGCTCGTCGAAGCGGTCAAAAAGGCCAAAAAGATGTTGTCTTAATTCTAACATTCAAAAAACATGAAGCTATTTGCGGTAATTTTGATGACGATTTTCCTGGGTAAAGGATGCGCCGGCGAGCAGGACCTTCAATCGGCGAAAATACAATACACGGCCAACACACGCGGTTTTTACGAGCGCATTGTGATCCAGGACCGGAAAATGACGGTCATGCGCGACCGCAACGACAAAACGGGCACCACTACGGCAGTTTCCGACGCAGACTGGAAGAAACTCGTGTCGGAATTTTCAAAAATCACGCTCACCGAGTTGCCCAACCTCAAAGCCCCTACGGAAAAGCGCTTTTACGACGGCGCCCCGATTGGCGATCTGATCGTAACGTACCAGGGCCAGGAATACCAATCGAGTGCGTTTGACCACGGCACGCCGCCCGCAGCAATCGCTGCACTGGTCAATCACATCACCGCATTAGCCAAACAACCATGACCATACAGCAAATACAGGACGAAATTACAGACGAATTCGAAATGTTCGACCAGGACAATTGGGACGAGCGCTATCAATACGTGATCGATCTGGGCAAGACGCTGCCGGTGATCGACCCGGCATTCAAAACCGACGCCAACCTGATCAAGGGATGCCAGTCCAAGGTGTGGCTGCACGGCGAGCAAAAAGACGGCAAAGTCATTTTCTCTGCAGACAGCGACGCCATCCTGACCAAGGGCATCATTGCGATCCTGATCCGCGTGTTTTCGCACCAGCGGGCATCGGACATATTGGCGGCCAACACGGATTTTATCGACCGGATCGGACTCAAAGAACACTTGTCGCCCACACGCGCCAACGGCCTGGTGTCGATGGTCAAGCAAATCAAGATGTACGCCCTTGCATTCGATTCACAAAACCAATGATTATGGAACAGGAAATAGATACCAATGCGCTCGGTGAAGCCATTGTCAAAAAGCTCAAAACGATTTACGATCCGGAAATCCCGGTCGATATTTATGAACTCGGCCTGATTTACGACGTCATGGTCAACACGGATTACGAAGTCAAGATCCTCATGACGCTGACCTCGCCCAATTGCCCGGTGGCCGAAAGTTTGCCGCGCGAAGTCGAGGAGAAGGTCAAAGCGATCGAAAACGTCAAGGATGTTGAGGTTGAAATCACGTTCGACCCGCCGTGGACAAAAGACCTGATGAGCGAAGAGGCCAAACTCGAATTGGGCATGCTTTGATGTGCCCGATGGACCAATAACAAAACAAATGGAAGAAGCAATTGTCAACCGCGTGGCCAATTCGGCCCTTGAGGTGTTCGACCTTGAGGATTTTTATCCTGCCGGCCCGCGTATCCAGATCGATATCTCGCAATGGCTTGCCGAGGGTTTTTTGCTGCGCGAGAAAGCGTTCCGCGAGCAGCTCAGCGCGCACGATTGGACGCAGTACCGCGATGCTTACGTAGCCATTCATTGTTCCACCGACGCGATCCTGCCGGCATGGGCGTCCATCCTCGTGACGGTGCAACTCGCACCCTTTGCCAAAAAAATCGTCGAAGGTACCACGGCCGATATCGATACGGCGTTGTATCAGGAAATACTTCCTAAAATCGATTATACGCCGTTTGCGGAAAAAGCGGTGATCATCAAAGGCTGTTCTAAAAAACCTGTTCCGATGAGTGCCTATGTGCTTGCCGCGCAATACCTGCAACCGGTGGCGCGAAGCATTATGTACGGCGAGGCATGCTCGGCAGTGCCGTTGTACAAAAAGCCGAAGTCCGCAAATTAATGCGCCCATGTTGAAATGTTAAGGCGTAAATCCTTACTTTTACGATGCAATCCTTAACCTTTGACCGCATGAGAAAAATCGCATTATTTTCGATGTTTCTGGTTGGGTCCGTTGGCGTTAGCGCACAGGAAACCCCGACAGAAACTCCCGTCGATACCGTAAAAGTATGGACATCCAAAGGGAATTTTTCGCTGTTGCTCAACCAATCCAGCTTCAGTAACTGGCAGGCCGGCGGCGAGAACAACATTTCAGGAACGGCCGGCATTAATTATGACCTCAATTACAAAAAAGACGTTTGGTCGTGGGACAACAAACTCATCGCATCCTACGGGCTTGTAAAGACGCAGAATTCCTCGTTTGAGAAAAAGACCGACGACCGGTTCGAATTCAATTCACTGCTCGGTCGCAAAGCCAAAGGCGATTGGTCGTATTCGTTTTTTGCGAACCTCAAGACCCAGATGACCATCGGATATCTTTACGGGCGCGACAACCTCGACCGCGAAACCCGCACGGCCAACACCAGCTTTTTTTCGCCGGGTTACCTGACGTTCGGACCCGGTATGCTGTATCAAAAGAACGAGAATTTCAAAGTCAATATTTCGCCGGCAACTTCCAAGCTGACCTTTGTGGACAGCCAATACACGGCGGACCGTTTTGTGTATGACGCAGACGGCGTGCCTGTATTTGTACCGTATGAGGACGGCACTTATTTTGGCGTCGATCGCGGTAAAAGCATCCGGTATGAATTGGGTTTTCACACCTCGGCGTACTACAAACTCGCAGTCATGACCAATGTAACGTTTGAAAATATTTTAACGCTGTATTCTAATTATCTCGAAGACCCGCAAAATGTAGACCTTGATTACCAACTCAATGTGGTGATGAAAATCAACCGCTACCTGACCACGGTGTTGTCCTTCCAGACCATTTATGACGACAACGCGTTCGAAGGTTTCCAGGTGCGCGAAGTCTTTGGGCTCTCGGTCAACATCGGATTCTGATCCAAAAAAAGCCCTTCGGATGAGGGGCTTTGTTGTTATTCTTTATCTTCTTTTTCGACGGCTTCGTCGTAATCCGGATACAGGAAATTGTTATACGGAAAGCGCGTAATATGGATTTGCCGCACTGCTTCGTAAACGCGTTTGCGGAATTCCTCGAAATTTTCTTTTTCGGTCGCCGATATGAACAACGCATTTTTTTCGCCCACGCGCGACATCCACGTTTGTTTCCATTGTTCCAGCGTGTTGTGTCGGTCGGTGTGTTCTGTGATCAGGTCGTCTTCGTCAATGGTGAGGTGCTTGTAGGCATCAATTTTATTGAACACCATGAGCGTGGGTTTAAGATTGCTCTTGATGTCGGCCAACGTTTGGTTCACCGATTCGATATGGTCCTCAAAATCCGGGTGTGAAATGTCGACCACATGCAGCAGTAAATCGGCCTCGCGCACTTCGTCGAGCGTACTTTTGAACGATTCTACCAGTTGTGTCGGCAATTTGCGGATGAATCCGACGGTATCGGAGAGCAAAAACGGCAAATTCCTGATGACGACTTTGCGCACGGTAGTATCCAGCGTCGCAAAAAGCTTGTTTTCGACAAACACATCGCTTTTCCCGATCGCGTTCATCAGGGTCGATTTCCCCACATTGGTATATCCGACCAGCGCTACGCGTACCATTGCGCCGCGGTTGCCGCGCTGCACAGACATTTGCTTGTCGATCGTTTTGATTTTGTCTTTGAGCAATGCGATGCGGTCGCGTACGATACGGCGGTCCGTTTCGATTTCGGTTTCGCCCGGGCCGCGCATCCCGATTCCGCCGCGCTGGCGTTCAAGATGCGTCCACATGCCTGAAAGGCGCGGCAGCAAGTACTGGTATTGCGCAAGTTCAACCTGGGTACGTGCGTAGGATGTTTCGGCGCGTTGTGCAAAAATGTCCAGGATCAGGTTGGTCCTGTCGAGGACTTTACAACCCAGGATGCGCTGGATGTTTTTTTGCTGGGACGGCGAGAGTTCATCGTCAAAAATCACGGTAGATATGCCGTGCTCTTTGACATAGTAATTGATTTCGTCCATTTTACCGGTTCCGAGAAACGTTTTTGGATTGGGCCGTTCCATTTTTTGCCAAAACCGTTTGACGGCCTCGCCACCGGCGGTAAAGGTCAGAAATTCAAGCTCATCGAGGTATTCGCGGAGCTTTTCCTCGCTTTGGTTTTGGGTGACGATTCCTACCAGGACCGTCTTTTCAAATTGGATGTTTTCTTTCTCGAGCATAGGTCACGATTGGTTGCAAATCTAGTGAAAGTCCGCGTTAAATGGGAATACTGCAAGAAAATTTATATTTAACTGCATGGAATTAAAAATTTCATAAATGTTTGATAAAATTTGTTAAATTTGATAAGCAAAAATTGCTGAAACCAATAACAACCAACTAAATTTTCATTATGAAAAAGCATTTCCTATTATTTTTAATGGGCTTTGTTTGCTTTTCCGGCTATGCACAGCTGGACGAGGATTTCGAAGCTGCGCCCGATACACCCGACGCTTCCGGTGTGTGGGCGATGGGATCGGGAAATTGGCTTGTCAAGGACAACCGGCTCAACCAACCGATCAATTGGCAGATCAACCCACCTGCATTCCCAGCAAACGGCGGCACCAAAGCTGCCTTTGTCAACCGCGAAAACACCGGCGCGGGGATCTTGGCAGAAGAATGGCTGATTACGCCGCAGGTGGCCAATATCCAAGCCAACCGGCAACTGCGTTTCTTTACGCGGCAAACGCTCAACGGCGATACCGGAACACTTTATCAGATACGCGTTTCTTCTGATGCCGATCCGCTCAATTATGCGGCGTACACCACACTGGAATCGTATACAGAGACCACGCTGAGCACTGAGACTGCCTCGTTGCTCGACTGGGAAGAAAAAATCATCAACCTGGCTTTTACCGGAACGCGTTATTTTGCGTTCGTAAAAGTTTTTACCCAACCCGGCGATGCCACCAGCGGAGACCGTTGGCTCATCGACGATGTGCGCATTGTCGAACGGTGTCCTGAACCGACCCAATTTGGCGTCGAGAATGTATCGGCATACAATGCCACGCTAACCTGGCAGGGTTCGGGTACGAGTTACATCGTGGAGTACGGCTTATCCGGATTTATGCCCGGGACAGGCACGGTAGTTTCAGGTGTTCCTGATGCCGGGGCCACGGACAGTTATACCATTGCCTTAACCGATCCGCCAGGGCCGCTCTCGCCCGATACGCAATATCAGTTTTATGTGACTGCGATTTGTCAGGAATCAGAAAGCCAGATCACCGGCCCGTTTACGTTTGCCACCTCGCCGCTCGGATCGACCTGCGACGGACCCATCGTAGTGACGCCATTGCCGTATTTTGATACCGGCAACACGCTCCAGCAGGGCAATAACATCAGCTTTCCATCCCCAGGCGGAACGGGCTGCGGTACCACGGGCGACTTTCTGGCCGGCAACGATGTGGTATATGCGTACACTGTTCCGGCGACGACCACAGGCCTGATCAGCATCGAAATGAACCCGCTGAGCAATCCCGGAAGCGGTATTTTTGTGTATGACGATTGCGCCGACATCGGCTCGAATTGTATTGCCGGGGTTGCGAGCAACAACAGTACGATCAGAAATATTCCGGCACTGCCTGTCACAGCGGGCGATACGATTTACATCGTACTGTCCTCCAACGGAGACACGTACGAGTATTCCCTTACGATCCAGGATGTGACTTGTGCGCCGCCAACGGGGCTTTCGGCTACCGGGACCGGCCCGGGCAGCGCCAATTTATCGTGGCAAAACCCTGGTGGCGCAACGGCCTGGGAAGTGTTTGTGCAAACCGCGGGTACGCCTGTGCCGGATACTGCAGGCGTCCCGGCTACGACCAACACCAGTTTTGCTGTTACCCAACTGACGCTGGAAGGAACGGCGCTTCAGCTTGGAACGCCTTATCAGTACTGGGTTCGCGCATTGTGTCCTGACGGCGTTTCGTTCAGCCAGTGGGCCGGACCTTATTTGTTCAACACGACCTCATGTTCAAGCGGTTGCAACTACATTTTTGAGCTCACCGACAACTTTGGGGACGGCTGGAACGGCAATACGATGAGTATCATACAGGATGGCCTGCCGGTAGGGGAAATCGGGCCCACGTTTGAAGACGGTGAGGGGCCTGTTCAGGTTTCTATTCCGATGTGCGACGGGCCATTTGAGATTTTCTGGAATACCGGAGGCGATTTTCCGGGTGAAGTCGGGCTTTCGGTCATCAATTCCTTTGGCCAGACCATTTTTACGTTCGGGCCATTCCAGGGCGATTTGCAAGGCACGACCATTTACAACGGCAACGTCGATTGCGCCAACCCGCTTTGTTTGCCTCCGACCGAAGTTACCTGGTCAAGCCCAACGACAAATGGCGTAACCATTGCCTGGACGCCAAACGGGGTGCCGCCTGCTTCGTGGGATATTGTCGTACTGGCTGCCAATGCACCCGCCCCCGACGAGAATACACCCGTGCTCGCGAATACCACAAACAATCCGTATGAACTTGTTTCCGGCTTGCTGCCCGATACAGAATACGTCATTTACGTTCGCGCAGTGTGTACCACACCGGGTGAGAATCCGTGGTCGAATCCTTCCGAACCGTTCTTTACGCTACCCACCTGTCCTAAGCCGACGGCCTTGTTTACCCAAAATGCCGGCCTGACGTCGATTCAATTCGGCTGGACTCCGGGACTCAATGAAACGGCCTGGCAATATATTTTTGTCCCGGCCGGCGCTCCGGCTCCGGATGCGAACGACCCGAACTGGGTAGACACCACCCAAACGCTGGTCACCATCAACACCGGACTGACTTCCGGAACTGCTTATGACTTTTATGTTCGCGCCATTTGTGCGGCGGACGACATCAGCACGCTGGCCGGGCCGCATACCGCTAACACCACCGTTTGCGCGGCATCGGAGCAATGCCCGTATACTTTTACACTCACAGATACCTTTGGCGATGGATGGAACGGCAACACGATGAACATCCTGCAAAACGGTGTCGTGGTGGCTACCATCGGGGCGGATTTTGAAGAAGGCGAAGGTCCTATCGAAGTTCAGGTGCCGTTGTGCCACGGCGTATCATTTGAGATATTCTGGAATGAAGGCGGCGCTTTTGCAGGCGAGGTCGGAATGACCGTTACGAGCTTTCTGGGCCAGGAAATCTTTTCCATCGGTCCTGGAAGCAACCAGCAAGGGCAAACCCTATTCCAGGGAACCGCAGAGTGCGTTGCGCCAACCTGTCTGGCACCTACAGGCGTTACCGTAACAAGCACATCGTTGACCACGGCCACAATCAGCTGGACTGAAAACAACACGCCGCCGGTAACCGCCTGGCAGGTCATTGTATTGCCGGAAAGCGCGCCGCCGCCTGCTCAGGATGCTACGGGTTGGGTTGCCGCAACGACCAATCCGTTCACGTACGATGTAGATTTGATTTCGGCTACGCGGTATACGGTTTACGTTCGGTCCGTTTGTTCGGACACCGACAGTAGCTTCTGGAGTGCCGGATTTGATTTCTCGACGCAGATTTGCCCGCCGGCAGACGTATGCGACTACGTATTTACGATGACCGATTCATTCGGCGACGGCTGGAACGGCAACACAATGACCATTTTCCAGAACGGAATTCCCGTGGCCACGATCGGCGCTGACTTTACCGATGGCGAAGGTCCGATGCAACAAGTCATCACGCTGTGCAACAACATCGATTTTGAGTTGTTCTGGAACGAAACCGGGTCATTTGCAGGCGAAGTCGGCATTGAGATCGCCAATCAATCGGGCGATGTGATCTTTACGCATGTGCCGGGCAACGGTCAGCAGGGCCAGACTTTGTTCACCGGAACCGTACAGTGCGTGCCGGCGACTTGCCCAAAACCGACACAGCTGTATGTATCGGACGTCACTACCACATCGGCGCAACTTGGCTGGACCGAATCAGGAACGGCCACGCAATGGGAAGTGATTATTCTTCCTGCGGGATCGCCCATTCCGGCTCCGGGAACCCCAGGAATCCAGACGGACGACAATCCGTATCTTGCCACGCTGACTTCCGGAACGGCTTATGTGTTTTACGTGCGGGCGGTCTGCGCCGAAAATGACCTGAGCAACTGGGCCGGACCGCGCTCATTCGCTTCACTGATCACCAACGATGAATGCGATGCGGCCATAGTGGTTCCGGTCAACGGAGACCAATCTTGTGCGCAGATTGCATCGGGAACGATCATTGGCGCTACGCCTTCCGATTTGCCAAACGATTGCGGCGGATTTGCCGATGACGACGTTTGGTTCCAGTTTACCGCAGCCACTACGGCGCACAATATCAACCTGTTCAACGTAGCGGGTTCGACCGACGATTTGTTCCATATCCTATACAGCGGCGACAACTGCGGCAACCTCACCCAGTTGTATTGCAGCGACGACAACCAAAGCATCGCGACGGGACTTGTTGCCGGGCAAACGTATTTTATCCGCGTGTTCTCCTGGACAGAATCGCCCGGACAAACCACTACATTTGACCTCTGTATCGGAACGATTCCGGCGCCTATTGCGACCAATACCACACAGTTTACCAATGTACAGCTCATCGAAGACGTGTTGCTCAATACCACTTGCGCGAGCGTCTCCAATGTCACATCGTCCACCGGTATCGATTTCAACGGTAATCCGAATGGCATCGGGTATTTTGAGCGCAACGGGTCGAACTTTCCGTTCGAGTACGGTGTGGTCCTGAGTACAGGCAACGCAAACCTCGCCCCGGGGCCGAATACCAATATCCAGAGCCAGGGCGATTTTGACTGGCCGGGCGACGCGGACCTGAACCAGATTCTTGTCGACCAGAGTATTGTGGGAACGCTTGGAAATGCTTCGGTGCTCGAATTTGATTTTGTGCCGCTGACCAACAACATCAGTTTCAACTTTATTTTTGCGTCGGAAGAATACGGAACGTTCCAATGTACGTTCTCGGACGTATTCGGTTTTATCCTGACCAATCTTGTGACCAATCAAACCACGAACCTGGCGGTTTTGCCCAATACCGATATACCGATCTCGGTAACGACGATCCGCAACAATTTATATAATGACGCCTGCGATTCGGCCAACGAGCAATATTTTGCGGCCTATTACGATGCGCCTGAGGCCAACCCGCTCGAAGCGCCGATCAATTTTAACGGACGCACCGTACCGTTGACTGCGACAGCGGCCGTAGTGGCCGGACAGCCGTACCACATCAAACTGGCCATTGCAGATTTTGGTCCGTTCGGACAGGACAATGCGCTGGATTCTGCCGTGTTTATCGAAGGAGGCAGTTTTGGACTCGGCAACCTGGAACTCGGCGACAACCTGCTCGAGGAAAGCGGCAACGCGCTCTGCCAGGGCGGAAGCATCGAACTCAATTCTTCTTTGGATCCGGCGGATTATACTTTTACATGGTTTGTAGGAGGTCAGCAAATCCCTGACGCTACGGGCGCTACGCTTGTGGTTACGGAGGAAGGCGAGTATTCGGTCACCGCGGTGCTGAACAACTCTACCTGTTCGGGTACGGATTCGATCGTTGTGGAATATTATCCGCAAACCGCTCCCGGCGCGGCCCAACCGCTGACCATTTGCGATGCCGCTACGACAGGCGTGTTCAACCTTACCAATAACGCCGCAGCTATTTTAGCGCCGATCGGAAACTCCTATACACTGACGTATTACCTGACCGAACAGGCCGCCAATGAAGGCGTGGACGGAACGGAAATCCCGACGCCAACGGCTTATACGAACATTTCTAATCCGCAGACGATTTACGTCAGGGCAGAAAATGCGGCAGGTTGTTTTGGTGTCACGAGTTTTGAGCTCATCATCAACGATCTGACGCCTGAATTTACCTTGCCGGACGATTTTTCAATCTGCGAAGGCGGATCGGGGACAATTGGCGTAACGCCGGTAAATTTCGAGCCGGGCGAGGTGACTTACAGCTGGACATTTGAGACCGCGCCGCTGCCCGACGTGACCAGTTCCATTACGGTCACACAGGCCGGCTATTACGAAGTCACTGTCAACCGTTTGGGCTGCACCGCTACCGACGGTGTCAATGTAACGATCAGTTCCCAGGTGACGCCAACTTTTAGCTTGCCTGCGAGTATTTGTCAGAACAGTGCTGCGCCATTGCTGCCCCTTACATCGGTCAATGGCGTGACCGGAACGTGGAATCCGTCTGTTGTGGATCCTACGTTGGCCGGCCTGACCAATTATTGCTTTACTCCAGATGCGGGTCAGACGTGTGCGGTCCAGGTATGTTTTGACATTACCGTCAATCCGGAGCTGACGCCGCAATTTGAGCCGATCTCCACGCTGTGTGTTGGCTCTGCCGCACCGCTGTTGCCTACCATATCGCTAAACGGCGTGACGGGTCTTTGGTCTCCGGCGACAATTTCTACCGCGGTGCCCGGCATATTCAATTTCGATTTTACGCCCGCGGCCGGTCAGGCATGTGTATTGCCGTTGAGCATTGCTGTAACGGTATTGCCGGCGGGTCAAATTCCTGATTTTACACCCATCGACCCGATTTGTTCCAATGCAAATCTCGTGTTGCCAACGACGTCTTTGAACGGCATTAGCGGCGTATGGACGCCTGCGCCAAACAATCAGCAGACGACCATTTACACTTTTGATCCCAATCCGGGCCAGTGCGCGGTGCAAACGACAATGACCGTTGTGGTGAATCCTACGATGGATCCTGGTTTTGAACAGATAGGCGCGTTGTGTAGGGATACGCTGGCCCCGGCACTCGAAACCACGTCTCCGATGGGCATTACCGGCACATGGAGCCCGGCGGTCATCGACACCCAAACTTCCGGCCAGGCCACTTATACTTTTACCCCGGCTGCCGGACAATGTGCCAACACCCAAACGCTGACAGTGAACATTATCGCGTTGCCTGAATTTGCCCTTGTGGGCGATTGTACAGATGCGCAATATGTTCTGGGTATCGCCCCGGGCACCAGTTTTGGTCCTGAGGCAACCTACTCGTGGGCCGACGGCAACAATGTTCCGATTGACGGTGCCGATGAACCTACATTGGTAGCAACAGCCACAGGCACTTATTTCCTTACGGTGTCAATCGGCGGATGTAGCTATACCGAGGACATTCCTGTCGACTCAGTATCTTGTATCATCCAACGCGGGATCTCCCCAGGGGATGGCAACAACAACGACTTTTTCGATTTGGCGGGTTTGAATGTTCGCAAGTTGGAGATTTTCAACCGTTACGGCACGAAG
>JAEWLN010000199.1 GCA_023457535.1 Bacteroidota bacterium | reverse complement strand
GTATTTCCCGCACAAGGTGCCCTTGTAGTGCCACGTTTTGTTCGATATTACACGAATGCAATCCTGGTCGAATGTTTTCTCGATCAAAAAGTCAAATGACCGTTTGGCGATCGCTTTGTATTCGTCGTTATCTGTGATCGTTGAGGCGCACAACAAGGCTTCCGGCAGTACGCTGTTGGCATAGGTAAGGTAGCTTTCAAACCACGCCCAGCCATCGGTGGCTTCTTTGCGGTACAGGCTGACGAGCCGGTCTGCGAGCAATTTCGTCAGATCGACGGTGTGTTCGCTCACTACAGATCGGTTGTAATAATACAGTCCTTTGAGGATAAACGCCATGGCGCGCGGCGAGTGGATGTTGGATACATTCTGGAGCGCGCGTTCAAAAATCGCTTCGGCCTTGGCGGTCATTTTGTACGGCAGCAAATGCGAAAGCGAAACCAGATAACCCAAGGCCCAGATCGCGCGACCGGTGGAATCGTCGAGATTTACTTCTTCGTTCTGCGCGGTGAAATTGCGGTCGAAATCCACGTAATTGATAAAATTCCGGCCCGGGCGCTCGCAGTATTCGATAAAGTCGAGGTAGATTTGAATGTACGGCAGATCGGCATCGTCACGTGTCATTTTATAGTGCTGGCACAAGGCGATCATCGCGCGTGCATTGTCGTCTATGGTATATCCCGAATGGATATCGGGTTGGTTCAGGATCGCGAACTGAAGCATCCCGAAATCAGTCGTCATCTTCTTGAAGTGGTCCAGATTGATCTCCGGGTTGCGGTAATGCAGTTCGAACTTTTTGCGTGCGATGCGTTGCAGGAAACGCGCATGTGCCACAGCCGAGTTTTCCCAAGCCGTACACGTGATTTTGTGCAGCGCGTTAACGATGATGCGTTGCTTAAATTCCACATCGAACAGCAATTTGTTGACGGCCTGGGCGAGTTGCTGCGAATTTCCGAAGTCGAACAAAATTCCCGTATCGCCTGCCAATACTTCCACAGCATGCGGAATTGGTGTGGAGACCACCGGGCATCCGCAACTCAGCGCGTAAGAGAACGTGCCGCTTACGGCCTGGTTCGGATCTTTTGAGGTGAACAAATACACATCGGTCAGTTGCAGGTATTCGAGCAGTTGGTCAAGCGGCAGGTATTTGTTGACAAACCGCACGTTATCCTGCAGGCCAAGTTCGATGATTTTGCGCTGCAGTTCCTCGCGGTAAACTTCGCCTTCACGCAGCGCTACGGTGGGGTGCGTTTTGCCAATGATCAAAAACGTCACCTCGGGCGAAGTCCTGACAATGGACGGCAATGCCTCGAGCGTGGTTTCGATACTTTTACCCGAGCTCAGCAATCCGAACGTGGAGAGTACCGTACGGCCTTTCAACCCGTATTTTTCTTTGAGCATGTTCTTGTCCAGATGCGGTACCAGGTGCGTTCCATGCGGAATAACGGTAATTTTACTGCTGTCCACGCGGTAGTCGCGCTCGAGGATTTCCTCGGCACTGTTGGTCATTACGATGATACCGCTGGCGCAATCGAGCAAATGCTGTACATTTTGCTTGAACACTTCGTCGGGACGCGGCAAAACGGTGTGGAATACAAAGACAATCGGTTTTTTGATCCGGCTCACAAAGTCGTTGAATGCTTGCGTGGTCTCGGCAAACAGACCAAATTCGTGCTGGATCAGGACGATTTTAAGGTTCTCATCGCGATTGATTTGCCGGGCGAGTTCCAGATAGGATTCGGTCCGCGAAGTATTGAGTTTGTATTTGACGATCGGATTTTTGTATTCGTGCTGCTCTTTTTCGCTTTCGATCGCGCATACTTTGATGTCGAAGGAATATACGAATTGTTTTTTCAATGCCTGAATCAAATCTTCCGAATACGTCGCAATGCCGCATTCGCGTGGCGGGTAAGTAGTAAGGAAAAGAATTTCCGGCAAAATGCTGCTGCTTCCTGATTTTCTGGCCAGATCTTTCTGGATAAAAGGCAGGAATGCCGGGTTTGCGTTGGTGATCATTTTATTTTTCATAGTGCAATTGTGATGTTCGTTTTATATGTCAGATTGTTTTGTGTGTCAGTAATTCCTGCAGCAGTTCGCTCAATTTGCACGATGCCACCGCAATGCGCTCATCGGCTGCGCCATAATAAATGTAAAGATCATCCCCGACGACCACTGCGCCAGACGGAAACACTACGTTGTTGACGTATCCTTTGAGCTCCCATTCGGCCTCAGGAATGAACAAAGGGTAGGGCAGACGCCCGATTTCCTTGGCCGGGTTGTCCTTGTCGAGCAATGCCGCGCAGGCGGTGTACATGTATCCGGTGACTACATCGTGTACGCCGTGGTAAATAAGCAGCCAGCCGTGTTCGGTTTCAATAGGCGGGCAGCCGTTGCCAATGTAACTCAGTTCGTGATCGTATTTTGGGTCGAGTATGATATAATCCTCGAGGTTTTGCAAGTAATCTTCCCAATAGGCGGGTGTTAAGTCTTTGAGTGAATCCACCGATGCCATCTGGATGCCGGGTTTGATCCGATGCAAAAAGAACAACTGCCCATATATGCGGCGCGGGAAAAAGATCAGGTTTTTGTCCCAAACGTAATTATTGCCCATATTGAGCCTGAAATACTTCAGGTTGATGTTGCCCGAAAAATGCAACCATTCCCTGAACTGGTCACCTTCTACCTGCGGCACCAAAATACCTTGTTTTTCAAACTTTTTGCGGTCTTTGGAGGTCGCCACCGCGCCAAAAGCATTGATGCCGTCGTACGCGCAGTACGATAAATAATAGGTATCGTCTATTTTAACGATGCGCGGATCCTCAACGCCATGGTTTTCATAAAAATATTCCGATGTAACAATCGGGTAGTCGTACCGCTCGACCACCGTCAGCGGATCGCTCAGCCGGCAATACCCTATCGTAGAGCGATTGCCTTTGGCCACGGCGCGGTAAAACATGTGAATTTCACCGTCCTCCATAATTACGGCCGGATTGAGCACGCCTTCGATTTCGAAATCCATGTCCCGCTTTTCGAGCACGATTCCGTGTTTTTGTACAGCTACCATATTTAGCAGGGGTTTTATGTCGGGTAAAATTCGATATTACCCTCCATAACCGCTTATACGATATCCCTAAAAGTTTATAGGATTGATTGTTAAAGCCTTTTGGCAATCATTAAATTCCGGTTGGCGTCTGACCTTTGGCGCGCATCATCGACACCAGGATGCCAACGGCAAGCGACAAAGCGATAAACCCGAGCGATACCCACTCCGGGAATTCGACATATTCGTGGACGAGCATCTTCACCCCCACAAAAGTCAGGATCGCCACTAGGCTATACTCGAGATAACTGAACTTTTCGAGCATATTGGCCAGAAAGAAATACATCGACCGGAGGCCGAGGATCGCAAAAATATTCGAGCTGAACACAATAAAAGGATCGGACGTAATGGCCAGAATCGCCGGAACGCTGTCCAGCGCAAACAGTACATCCATCACTTCAATGACCACAAGGGCCACAAACAGCGGCGTGGCGTGCAGTTTGTCTTTGATGCGCACAAAAAAATGTTCTTTGTCGTGGTGTGAGGTAATCGGGATGATTTTTCCCAGGATGCGGTAACTTAGCGAGTGTTTAGGGTCGAAATGCTCATCGGTTTCCTTTTTGAACAGCATTTTAAGCGCGGTAAAAATAAGGAACACGCCAAAAACATAGATCATCCAGCTGAATTTGTTGATCAGCATGACCCCAAAATAAATCATCAGGCCGCGGAATACAATGGCCCCGAGAATGCCCCAGAACAAAATGCGGTGCTGGTATTTTTGCGGGATCCGGAACGAGGCAAAAATGATGGCGATCACAAAAATATTATCCACGCTCAGCGAGAGTTCAATCAGGTAACCCGTGATGTACTTTATCGCGGCCAGATCCGGCGTAAGTCCGTTTGGATTCGGGATGTAATCGGTTTGATACAGCCAATAGATCACGCCTGAGAATAAAAACGATAGTGTTACCCAAACGCTTGTCCACGCGCTGGCTTCTTTCATGCTGATGATGTGCGGGGTGCGGTTGAAAACGCCCAAATCGAGCGCTAAAAAGAATATAACGGCAGACAGGAACAAAATCCAGACAATCATAGCGTGAAATTTAAGAAAAGCAAAGATAGTTTTTTACGTTCCACAATAGTCAGCCGAATCGCAAAAGTTGTCCTAAATTTTTCACTTAATCGATAAAAATAAACTTTACCCCGAAAATTTAGGGGTGTTCGTATTGTTTTTATGAAATTTTATATATTTGCCCCATCAAAGTACAGGGTTTAATTCAAAAATATACATTTATGTCAACATTTCGTTCAGAGGCACTAAAGGTAGCATCCAGCAGGAAGCCGGTAAAATTTGAAGAGGCCGACAAGAAATCGACCCTTTTCGGCACCAACGTATTCAACGACGCAGCGATGAAGAAGTTCCTTACTTCCGATGCATACAAAGGCGTAAAAGATGCGGTTCAGCACGGCACAAAAATCGACCGTAAATTGGCCGATTACATCGCCATGGGTATGAAAGAATGGGCCATGGCCAAAGGCGTAACCCATTACACGCACTGGTTCCAGCCGCTTACCGGAACGACAGCAGAGAAGCACGATGCGTTTTTCGAAACCGATTTTGAAGGCGGTTCTGTCGAGAAATTCGGCGGCGGCCAGCTCGTACAACAAGAGCCCGATGCGTCAAGTTTCCCGAACGGCGGTATCCGCAATACGTTTGAAGCACGCGGTTATACGGCCTGGGATCCTACCTCGCCGGCATTCATTTATGGAACGACGCTGTGCATCCCGACGGTTTTCATTTCGTACACCGGCGAAGCGCTCGATTACAAAACGCCATTGCTGCGCGCCTTGTCTGCCATTGACGAGGCCGCGACGGAAGTGTGCCGCTATTTCGATAAAAATGTAAAGAAAGTCACCCCGACATTGGGTTGGGAACAAGAATATTTCCTCGTGGACAAAGCGTTGGCCAACTCGCGTCCGGACATTTTGCTGACCGGCCGCACGTTGCTCGGGCATACATCGGCCAAAGGGCAACAGCTCGAAGACCACTATTTCGGGTCGATCCCAACACGTGTGCTCAATTACATGCGTGAACTCGAAGAAGAATGTATGTACCTGGGCATCCCGGTCAAGACGCGCCACAACGAGGTAGCGCCAAACCAATACGAATTGGCCCCGATTTTTGAAGAGACCAATCTGGCCGTGGACCACAATTCGCTGCTCATGGACGTGATGCAAAAAGTGGCCGAACGCCACGATTTTAAAGTGCTGTTCCACGAAAAGCCGTTTATGGGCGTCAACGGATCGGGCAAGCACAACAACTGGTCGCTGGCCACCGATACAGGAATCAATCTGCTTTCACCGGGCAAAACGCCCATGAGCAACCTGCAGTTTCTGACGTTTTTCATCAACACGATTAAGGCGGTCAACGTTTATGAATCGCTGCTGCGCGCCTCGATCGCAACGGCATCGAACGACCACCGTCTCGGGGCCAACGAAGCGCCGCCGGCCATCATTTCAGTGTTCATCGGACAACAGCTCACCAAGGTGCTCGAAGAACTCGAAGGCGTATCGGCCGGTAAATTATCGCCAGAAGAAAAAACCGATCTCAAACTCAACGTCGTCGGCAAAATCCCGGACGTATTGCTCGACAACACAGACCGCAACCGCACCTCGCCATTTGCCTTTACAGGTAATAAATTCGAGTTCCGCGCCGTCGGGTCATCGGCCAATTGCGCCAATTCGATGACCACGCTCAACGCCATCGTCGCCAAGCAACTGCGCGATTTCAAGAAAGAGGTCGATGCTTTGGTCGAGCAAAAAGGACTCAAAAAGGACGAAGCCATTTTCAACATCCTGCGCGAGTACATCAAGCAATCCAAGAACATTTTGTTCGAAGGCGACGGTTACAGCGACGCGTGGGAAAAAGAGGCGGAAAAACGCGGTTTGAGCAATTTCAAAACCACACCGTCCGCGCTCAAGGCCAAGGTATCGCAGCAGGCGCTCGATTTGTTTGCCGAGCTCAACATCATGAACCACGTTGAGGTCGAGGCGCGTTACGAGATCGAACTCGAGGAGTACACCAAAAAGATCCAGATCGAAGGCCGCGTGCTGGGCGACATTGCGCGCAACCACGTCATCCCGACCGCGATACGCTACCAGAATACGCTGATCGAAAACGTCAAAGGGCTCAAGGAAATCTTTGGCGCCGATTTCCAGAAGATCGCGCAGGAGCAAATCACGCTGATCAAGGAGATTTCTGCGCACATCGAGGGAATCAATTCCAAAGTCGACCAAATGACCGAGGCGCGCAAAACAGCCAATAATCTTGGCGACGCGCAAAAGACCGCCGATGCGTATTGCGATCAGGTGCGACCATACTTTGACGTGATCCGCGAACATTGCGACAAACTCGAGCTGCTTGTCGACGATGAGGTTTGGACGTTGACCAAATACCGCGAATTGCTGTTTACGAAATAATTATTCTGAAATGAAATGCCCGCCTGAACAGAGCGGGCTTTTTATTTAAAGAAGTGATACTTTTAAGACCGATGGCGCAGGACACCGCTGTCCGTTACGAAGCCGGTAAGCGTTTTGATTTTCGCGTTTTGGTTCGCCAAACGGCCCGATAACAATACGGTTGTTTATCCGTACCATTTTTTTGCTTAACTTTCGTCGACCAATAAAATGCCCTGATGAAGACACTTGCGCTGTTGACCAGCTTATTTTTTTCTATCGGAATTGCCGCACAGCAACAGTTTTCCGTGTATTTCGACAGCAATAAATTCGAGCTTAAAAAGCCTGAGGCAGATCGGTTGTACGCCTGGGCTGCCGCGCACGCCAACGATAAGATCGTCGCGATCAACGGCTACACCGATGAAGACGGCACCACCGGATTCAACGACACGCTGGCCCGAAAACGCGTCCAGTTTATCTTCGCCGCGGTAAACGGCAAAGTTCCGGTTCGCGACGACTTCAAGACGCGCAGTTTTGGTGAACAGCACCATTTGTCCAAAAACAAGGCAGAGAACCGTAAAGTGACCATTTACTATATCGAAGCCAAAGATTTGCCGCGGGAGAACGAAATCCTCGGGATCAAGGCTGAACCCGTAGCGCCAAAACCCACACCGCAGGTAAGTTATCCGGAACGCATCGTCATTGAAAATCCTGACGGATCGACAACTGAATACCAGCTCGACGTCGGATTCATGAAACAGATCGGGCAGGCCAACGTAGGCGACAAACTCAAGGTGGACAACCTCAATTTTGTGATCAATACTTTTGCCGTCGTTCCTGAATCGCGTCGCAAATTGTACGAATTGCTCATTGTGATGGAGTCGCATCCGACGCTGAAAATCGACATACAAGGCCATTTGTGCTGTATGCCTGTAGACAAACAGGATTTGTCCACCCAGCGGGCCAAGGCCGTCCAGCAATTTCTGGTCAAAAACGGCATTGCCAAAGAACGCATCACGTATAAAGGTTTTGGCAGCACGCAACCCATTCACCCGATCCCGGAAAAAGACGAACCCCAACGTGCGGCCAACCGCCGTGTGGAAATCGCCATTGTAGCCAATTGATGAAAACCGCGCTGTCCATACTCCTTTTTTTTGTGTGGCTTTCAGTGGTCGCCCAGCAGCGCATGACGGTTTATTTTGACTTTGACCGATATGAGCTCAATGAATCGGCGCGGAGGCAGCTCAATTCGTGGAAAGCCGACAACGACCGCATCGAAGTGGAGAAAATCTACGGGTTCTGCGACTGGAAAGGCGACAACCGCTATAACGATACGCTGTCGCTCCGGCGCGTCGAAACCGTGCGCGCATTTCTGGAAGCGAACCATATCAAGGTGAAGGATGGCTACGAAATTAAAGGGTTTGGCGAAGATTTCGTTCAATCCAAAAACCAGGGAGAGAATCGAAAAGTGGTCATAATCTACAACACCGATTTCGTTGCGCCCCCCATTACCGCCAAGGCCCCGCGTACGCTTCAGCAAAAAATAACCGACGCCAGGTCCGGCGAATACATCACACTCGACAACATTCAGTTTTTCAACATGTCGCCGCGGATATTGCCCGAATCCAAACCGGTTTTGTACGAATTGTTGTGTGCCTTACAGGACAACCCCAGGTTGCGCATCGAGATTCAGGGGCACATTTGCTGTCAGGCCAGTGGGGATATCAATAATTTGTCGGTGATGCGTGCAAGGGCCATCTACAATTATCTGATCGCCAATAAAATCAATCGCAAAAGATTGTCGTACAAAGGTTTTGGCGTAACGAGGCCGGTTCATCCGATACCGGAGCAAAACGTGCAGCAGCAAAACGAAAACCGCCGCGTGGAGATCCTGATTATCGAGCAGTGATTATTGCCGGAGGATTTTCTCCATCACCCTGCCTTTGGCCAGTTCGTCGATGAGTTTGTCGAGGTACCGGATCTTGCGCATCAGCGGATCCTCAATTTCTTCAATGCGATAGCCGCAGATCACGCCCGTGATTTTAACGGCGTTCGGATGCAATCTGGCGTTGGCAAAAAAGGTTTCGAAGTTGGTCTTGTCTGCCAGCATGCGGTCGAGCGCCGGTACATCGTAGCCTGTAAGCCATTCGATTACACTGTGCACTTCATCGGGAGTACGGCCTTTTTTTGCCGCTTTGGCCAAATAGTGCGGATACACGCTTGCAAAGGCCATCTGGTATACGCGTTGGTTGTTGTTGTTCATAGTGTTTGTATTATCGTGCGACGGTTTTCCAGCGTTTGCCCTGGGCGCTGTCGGCAATGACGCTTTCAAGCCGGCTGATTTGCGTTTTTTGCTGTTTGGCCGACATGATCAGATGCGTCACCGTTTTGCGGTAGCCCGGAGGTTGCGCAACCCAGAACGCCCACGCATGCGGGTTTGCCTTAAATTGTTTTTCGTATTGCGCATCCAGCGTTTTGGGTCCGGTTTCATGCGCATAAATTTTGGACCTGCTTTCAGTGCGCTTGGCAAACGCAACCAGGCCTTCCGGACGCATCATTCCCGCCTGGGTAAGTTGCCCTACTTTTGAGATGTTGACCGCGCTCCAGATGCTGGTTGGTTTGCGCGGCGTGATCCGGATGCACCATCGCTCGTTGTCGATCGATTTGCTCTTGCCATCGATCCAGCCAAAGCAAAGCACCTGATCCACGAGCTCGCTCCAGGACATATTGGCTTTGCCGCTGCCTTTTTTGTACAGCCCGACGAGTTTCTCGGTGGCCTTATCGTGGTTCGTTTCGAGCCAATGCCGGAGTTCCTGCGCGTTTTTGAAAAAGTGTGGTTCCATATAAGGAAATGGGTGGTGTCAACTATTGAATTAGTAAAGTTAAATCGGAAAATCCAAATAACCCAATTCCAAAAACCAAAATCCAACGCACTACCGGCGCCTCATTCCACATTTCCAAATTTTTAATTCGAACAACCCCACGTACTACCGACGCCCCATTTCCAAATTTCCAAATTTCAAATTTTCAAATTCCCAAATTTCCAAATTTCCAAATTTCCAAATTTTCAAATCCCAATCCAAAATTCCCCGTATCTTTGCGCGACAACACAACACCATGGATCCAAACACTTCAAAAAGATATGCCCAGCGCGGTGTATCGGCGGCCAAAGAAGACGTGCATGCCGCGATCAAAAACATCGACAAAGGCTTGTTTCCCAAAGCATTTTGCAAAATTGTGCCCGATTACCTGACCGGCGACCCCGATTATTGCCTGGTCATGCATGCAGATGGCGCGGGCACCAAATCTTCGCTCGCGTACCTGTACTGGAAGGAAACCGGCGATCTGTCGGTGTGGAAAGGCATTGCGCAGGACGCACTGATCATGAACATCGACGATCTGCTGTGCGTGGGCGCAACGAGCAACATCATGTTGTCGTCCACGATCGGGCGCAACAAAAACCTCGTGCCTGCCCAGGTGATTTCTGCCATCATCAACGGCACGGAAGAACTCATCGCGGAACTCGCCAAATTCGGCGTCACGATCCATTCCACGGGCGGCGAAACGGCCGACGTAGGCGATCTGGTGCGCACCATCATCGTCGATTCCACCGTTACCGCACGGCTTAAACGCAGCGAGGTAATCGACAATGCGAACATCCGCCCGGGCGATGTGATCGTCGCACTGGCATCATTCGGGCAGGCCCATTACGAAACGCAATACAACGGCGGCATGGGTTCCAACGGGCTCACCAGCGCACGCCACGACGTTTTTGCCAAATACCTCGCCGCGCAATATCCGGAGAGTTTCGATCAGGCCGTTCCTGATGAGTTGGTGTATTCAGGCAATGTCCGGCTTACCGATCCTGTCGAAGGCGCTCCGCTCGATGCGGGAAAGCTCGTCCTTTCGCCCACACGCACCTATGCGCCCATCATCAGGGAAATTCTTTCCAGGTACAGTCCGGACGACATCCACGGCGTAGTTCACTGCTCGGGGGGCGCGCAAACCAAAGTGCTTCATTTTGTGGACAATGTGCATGTGATCAAGGACAATCTGTTTCCCGTGCCGCCGCTTTTCCGGCTCATCCAGTCGCAATCTGCAACGGACTGGAAGGAAATGTACCAGGTATTCAACTGTGGCCACCGCATGGAATTGTACGTGCCGGCATCAATAGCCGATGATCTGATTTCGATTTCAAAATCATTTGGCGTCGATGCGCAAATCGTGGGTAGGGTAGAGGCGTCCGAGGCCAAAAAACTGACCATAAAAAGCGAATTTGGCGTTTTTGATTATTAGGAGCTTATCCGGCTGTACGCTGTATCTTTTACGCCGCTGCGCTTTGTAAAAGGATGCCGCTTCCATCCGGGCTAGGGCATCGGCCAACCCATCAACTTTTTTTTCACGATGACGTCCGATTTTAACCAGCCACTTATTCTCGGGAACAACCGCGTCCTGCCGCGCCCGCCGCAACGCGAAGATGGCGGTGCGCTTTTGTACATTTTAATACTTTTTCTGTTCTCATGTGGTCGAATAAACCTAAATTTATTTGCAAGTCCAATAGCGCAATCTGATTACCTTTGTCAAAAAAAAGATGACGATTTCCCCAACCACGGGTGCCGGACCGCTGCGTTTTGGCATGAAACTCCCCGATGTGACGGCGCTGATGGGTGCGCCCGACAAACAATACACCGATGAGGACGACAATGCAATCGCGTTGTATTACGCGGCCAAGCTCCGGCTTACCTTTTACGCCGAAGAAGATTTCAGGCTCGGATACATCATCGCCTCCGATGCTGAACTGGAATTATACGGCCATACCATATTGGGCCGCAATAGTGACGATGTGAAGCAAATATTGCTTGCGCACGGCATTTCAAAGTGGACGCCCGAGCGCTATGACAGCTACGAAAACTGGTTCAATGAAGAGCGCTGGCTGATTCTTCAAACCGAGTTCAACGAAGTGGTCAAGGTGGAAATCGGCGCGATCATCAACGACAAAGACGAATTTGACTGGAAGTTCAACGCATAAAAAAAGGCCGCTTTCCGCGGCCTTCGATTTTTTATTTAGCGTAGTAGAGAGGTGGCGTTGCCGGCATGGATTCGAACATTTCAACCACAAAAATGATGTTCGCATTCGGAGGGATTACCCCGCCCGCACCTTGTGCACCGTAACCCAGGTTCGACGGGATGAACAAAATCGCCCTTTCGTCAAAACTCATTTTGTCGAGTCCTTCAACAAAACCTTTAATCAATCCTGTTTTGTTGCCATACTGGTATGGAAATGCGTTATAGCCGTTTTGCTTGGCGCGGCCTTCGTCCCATTTGCCGTATTCTTTGGAAATGTCTTCGTAGCTGCTGTCAAATAGCGTTCCGTCTTCGAGGTATCCGGCATAAGAGAAGTAGATGGTTTGCCCATCGGTGGGTTTTTTGCCGTTGCCCGGTTTGAGCGTACCGAATTCCAATCCTGATTCTGTTTTGGTTGTTTTGGCGCGTAGAGCCGCAATTTCCTTAACTTTGGCTGCTTTCAAAGGCGCGTATTTCTCATCGTAGACGCGTTTGGCTTCCGCATCGGCTTGTGCCTGTTTTTTGCGTGCTTCTTCGCGCTCGGCCTGTTCTTTTACTTTTTGTTCGGCCATTTTGCGGTCTTCTTCCGGTTTGCCCAGCATGTAGTCGGCGAAGATCCTGGCTGCATCGAACTGTTTGGCGTCGGCACCTTTGCGCTCGATACGCACCTTGGTCATGAGGTCGTTTTGCTCGATTTTATTGACCACATCCTGTCCGGAGGTCACGTATCCAAAAATCGTGTGCTTGTTGGTCAGCCAGGGCGTTTCTTTATGCGTGATGAAAAACTGGCTGCCGTTTGTGGCCGGACCTGAATTGGCCATAGCCAGGATTCCGCCTTTGTCGAACTGGAATTGCGGCACGAACTCGTCCTTGAACGAATAGCCCGGCCCGCCTTGCCCGGTGCCTTGCGGATCACCGCCCTGGATCATGAAATCCTTGATCACACGGTGAAATTTAAGTCCGTCATAATACGGTTTGCCTTTGAGTTTGGCGTCTGTGACCGATGCGTTGGTGCATTCTGCGAGCGACACGAAGTTGGCCACCGTTTCAGGAACTTTTTGGTATTCAAGTTTTACGGTAATGTTTCCTTTTGGCGTTTCGAAAATGGCGTACATGCCGTCTGCCGATGCCGCCGCCGGTTTTGCCGCCGCTTTGGATGGCGCCGCTTTCTTGGCCGCCGGTTTTTTTGTTTGTGCCTGGACGGTCAGTAATCCCATCAAAAATAAAACAAGCAGTTTGATTTTCATTGCAGTTGAGTTTTAGTTGATTATTAGTTGATTTTTATCGGCATTATTTTTTTACAAGTTCAATTTCAAAGATCATGTTGGCATTGGGTGGCACCTCGCCGCCGGCGCCTTGTGGGCCGAACGCCAGATTTGACGGGATGAACACAAGGATTTTTCCACCGTATTGCAGTGCTTCTGTGCCTTCGATGAATCCGGGGATCATGCCGTCCTTGCGACCTGCCTCAAATTCGATCGGACGGTATTTGCCGTATTGTGCATCGCGCTGGCTGAATCTGCCGAACTGTTCGGCCACGCCGGCAATGTTGGTATCTACCAGATGTCCGTTTTCGAGCCATCCGGAATAGTTGAGCTGCAACATCGTACCTTTGGACGGTTTGCCGCTGCCCTGGGCAAGCATAATGTATTGCAACCCGGACCGAGTGGTCTTTGCCGTTTTGCGTATGGCGGCCCACTCTGCGACTTTGGCTTCCTTGACCGCCTTGTATTTGGCCTCGTAAAGACGCTTGGCCTCAGCGTCGATTGCGGCCTGTTTCTTTTGCGCTTCGGCTTCCTGTTTGAAAAAATCGCCGAATACTTTTGCGGCATCGAACTTTTTGGCTGCTTCGCCTTTACGGATGATTTTAACCGACACGATATCGTCGCCGGGTTCGATCTGGTTGACGATCTCCATCGATTCCTCATTGGCGACACGTCCAAAAATGGTATGCCTTCCGTTCAAAAACGGTGTCGGAACGTGCGTGATAAAGAATTGGCTTCCGTTGGTGCCCGGACCCGAATTGGCCATGGCGAGCAATCCGGCTTTGTCAAACTGCAGATCCTCTACGATCTCATCCCGAAAACGATAGCCTGCATCGCCCGTTCCGTCGCCAAGCGGATCGCCGCCCTGGATTACGAAATTAGGCTCCACGCGGTGGAATTTGAGTCCGTCGTAAAGCGGTCTGCCTTTGTATTGCGGCGAAACGAACGCGTTTTTTCCTTCGGCCAGGCTTACGAAATTGGCTACGGTAATGGGGGTTTTTTGAAATTCAAGTGCGACGGTAATGGTGCCTTTTGAGGTTTCGATGTCCGCGTAAAGCCCGTCGGGAAGGTCATTGTGCTGATTTTGGCAAGCAGTCAGTGCAATGACCGCAAGCAGCAGGCAGATTCTTTTGATCATTTATTCGGTGGTGGTTTTGGATTCTGGTTTAAAATCGGTCAGATTTACGGTGACCATGAGCGGTTCGTTGTGCCCGATGCGCCTGTCATCGCCGTGGTAGCCATAAGCCATGTGCGACGGGAACAAAAAGGTTACGGTTTCGTTGCGGCGCATGAGTTTGATGCCGTGGCGCAGTCCGATGATGATTTTTTGTTCTTTGTCTACATAATATGTTTGCGGGCGCAATTCGAGCTCGGTGTAAATGATGTTGCCGTCCAGGTCTTTGACCTCGTAGTTGAAATTGGCCACATCGCCTTTGCGCGGACGCAACGTATCGCGTGTGTTGCGCACATCGTAGCGGTACCAGTAGCCTTTGTTCGAAGCGATATACTGCACTTTTGGATCGCTTTTGATGATCGAATCGATTTTGTCTTCCTCGCCGGCAACCAGTATTTTGTTGCGCGCGATCGATTCTTTCATAAAGCTGCCCGTGGAACGGTTTACAGGTTGGCGTGCCTGTTGTTGCGAGCAACCCAGAATCATGGCCGCACACATCAGGATAATGAGGATGATGACTGCTATTTTCTTAATCATGCGTGTTGTTTTTGGAGATTGATGGCGTACATCTGGCGTACGATCTGTTCAAATCTGGTTACGGTTTCAGCCAGTGGCAACGTGGATTTTCCGCCTGCCGCGTTGATGTGCCCGCCGCCGTTAAAGTGGTCGCGCGCAAATTGGTTGACATCGAAAGCACCTTGCGAACGGAATGAGATTTTGATGATTTTTTCGTCGGCGTGTTCAATAAAAATAGCCGTAAACGTAATTCCTTTGATCGATAATCCGTAGTTGACAATGCCTTCTGTGTCGCCCTTGACGTAGTGGTAACGGTCAAGTTCAGCCTGCGATAGTGTTGAGTAGGACATGTGCAGATCGGGAAATATCCTGAGATTTTGCAGCGCCTGTCCGAGCAATTGTACACTGCCGGGCGAACCATTGTCAAAAAGCAAGGCAGGAATGTTGGAATTTTCGACGCCGAGGTCGATCAGCTCTGCAACGATGCGGTGTGTTGTGCCCGTGGTTTTTGGGAATCGGAAGGATCCTGAATCGGTTAAAATTCCGGTATAAATACACGTGGCGATGGTTTTGTCGATCCAATCGCGCTTGCCGAGCATGGAAATGAAATTGTAAATCATTTCGCAGGTTGACCCAAAAGCTGTGTCGGAATAGGTGAATTGGGCGTAACTGTCCGGGCGCTCGTGGTGGTCGATCATTACAAATGGCGCGGTGAGTTTGGAAAGCACCGATTCCATTTCACCCGTACGGTGCAGGGCGTTGAAGTCGAGCGTAAAGATCAATTGCTGCGACTGCAGGATGCGCGTGACGTTGTCTTTGTCTTTTTCGTAAACCAACACCTTTTCTGAACCCGGAAGCCAGGCAAGAGATTCAGGGAATTCATTGGGCGCGATCACCACCGGTTGGTGGCCGTACTTGCGAAAAAAATGATACAATGCCAACGTGGAGCCCATTGCATCGCCGTCAGGGCTGCGATGCGGGATGATTGCGATGGATTTGGGTTGGGCCAGCAATGCCGAAAGCGCGTGAATTTCCGTACTTGTCATAGCGTGCGAAGTTACATTTTTTTTGCTAATCCGAAACAATTTAACAGGATGTTACCAACTCAGGTTTAATTTTTAAAATGGGGCCGGGACAGTATAGCCAGTGTGTTTAGGAAAGTGGGGTTAACACTGAGGATGCGTGATGGCGCAGATGAAAGGGCAGTGGGTTTAGATTTCGGCCAGATGCGGATCCCAGGCGAAATGTGCGCGGATATTCAGGGCGTGAAAACTTTAACAAAACGTACAGATTTTCTGTAATGAGATGTGCCCGGTTTTTCGTTGGGATATACTTCCAATGCCCCCTTCCCATGAAGTTAAAATACGATTTTATTGAGATACCTTTCGGCAGAAAATCTGTAAATTTTTCCGCCATAACTTTTATCGCCCGATCCAAAGCCCCGCATAAACCGCAGCCAAACCCACCACCACACTTGCGCTTGTATAAAGCAAGGCCATGCTGAAGTTCCCGGATTCCAAAAGGCTGATATTTTCAAGCCCGAACGCAGAAAATGTAGTAAACCCGCCGCAAAATCCGGATACGAGCAACCATTTCAAATTTTCGTGCCCGGGCAGATTTTTCGACAGCCATCCCATCAAAAGACCCATCAGCAAACAGCCCGCAACATTGGTCAAAAAGGTCGCAACCGGAAATACAGCGGTCACATATTTATGCGTCAGAACCGATGTCAGGTAACGCATCACACTGCCCGCAGCGCCGCCTATGGCAACCAGCAAAATCGTTTTTCCCATGCTAAAATTAAAAAGCCACAAACGCAATGGCTGCATTCATGGCTGGTTTATAAAGTCCGGTGAACATTATTTTTGCGTTGCAATGACAAAATTGAGTTTGAGCTTGACGCCCATCTGCATCAAATCGACCAGATCCTGGACTTTGTTCTCGGCAGGAACCCGCACCACGACTACTTTATCATTGCGCATCGTCGTTTCGTTGAACACGGCTTGCTCGAGTTGGTCGAACGGCAGTTCCTCTTTATTGAGGAAGTACCGGCCATCTTCAGTGATCGAGATGGAAATGTGGTCTTTGTTCGTCGTTTCGTTGGTCGAGGCTTTCGGAAGCGTGAGTTTGATCACGTTCGGGTTGGCCAGTGTCGAAATAATCAGGAAAAACAGGAACAAAAAAAACATGATGTCGCTCATGGACGACGTAGGAATTTCCGGATGGAACCGTCTGTTTCGTTTAATTGCCATGGCCGGGATCCTGTATTACGTTGATCAGTTCAAGCGTTTGGCGTTGGGCCTGGAGCGTGAATCGGTCGATCATCATGTTGAACAAATGGTAGCCGCAATAAGCGATAACCCCGACAACGAGACCCGCACCCGATGAAATCATTTTTTCGTACAATCCGCCCGATATCGTCTGGATGTTCAGGTTTCCGGTCGTTGAAATGGTATGGAAAATTTTGATTACCCCCGAGATGGTTCCGATAAATCCCAGGATCGGCGCCACACCGGAGATCAATCCGAGGTATCCCAGTCCTTTTTCCATCTGCCCGATCTCGACGTTGGCCGTTTGTTCCATGACCGATTCAATTTCTGAGATAGGACGTCCGATAATCGCAATTCCGCTTCGCAATACGTTGGCCGATGCGGAATGCTCACGGCTGCACACCATCAGCGCGTTGTCGATGCGGCCGGTTTTGAGCTGCATTTTGATCTCGGACAACATGCCCGGTTCCACTTTGGTCGCTTTTTTAATCGACAAGAACCGTTCGATGATCAGATAAACGCAAAAAAACAGCAGGATAATCAGCGGATAAATCATGATTCCGCCTTTGAGCAGGAAGTCGAGATAGGAAACATTTTCCGTAACGCTCACATCGGTTGTTGCTGCTGCGTTGGCGGCACTCGCAATTGAATCGGTAACTGGTGCGGCTTGTAACAGGAAATTCAATAACATAGCTTGGGTTTGATAAGGATTTTTTACAAAAATGGCGCAAATTTTCAAAAGCCGCGACCGATTCGGTTATTTTTTATGAACAGGATTCAAGGCGTTTTGTGGATAACGGGGATTTTTTGGATTTGGTATGGAACCGGTGGATTGTTGCCGGTTGTTTTGGGGTGGGTCATGCAGGTATTCGCATAAATACCTGATCGGGATGGGCGGCGCCAACATTTAACAAAATGTACAGTTTTTCCGTATCGCTATTTTTTGGAAATTCGTTAGGGGTAAACCCTACGCCCCCTTCCCTACAGGCTCAAGCTACGTTTTTTACCGATACCCGACCTGCAGAAAATCTATAAATTTCCACTTACGCATTCCCTTTCTATGGTGCGATTTTCCATTTCCATTTTACTTTTTCTGAAATTAAAGCTAATTTTGCGCATGCAACACAACGTACTTATCCTAGACTTCGGATCGCAATACACACAACTTATTGCGAGAAGGGTTCGCGAACTCAACATCTTTTGCGAAATTTTTCCCTACAATCACGTTCCGGGTGATTTATCGAGTTACAAAGCCGTAATCCTTTCGGGCAGCCCGTTTTCAGTACGGGGTGACGATGCGCCGCACCCTGATTTGTCGCAAATTCGAGGCAAGATGCCCTTACTGGCCGTGTGTTACGGTGCGCAATACCTGGCCCATTTTTCAGGCGGTGAGGTTGCCCCGTCGGACACGCGCGAGTATGGCCGGGCCAATTTGTCGTACATCAAAAAGGAAGAAGATTTTTTCTACGGCGTTTCAGAGCATTCGCAGGTTTGGATGTCCCATTCCGATACGATCAAAGCCTTGCCGGCCAATGGTGTCCGTCTGGCCAGCACACATGATGTTGAGAATGCCGCTTACCGCATCGAGGGCGAGCCGACTTTTGCGATTCAATTTCATCCAGAAGTATATCATTCAACCGATGGCAAGCGGATACTCGAAAACTTTCTGGTCAAAATAGCCCATGTTCCCCAAAATTTCACGCCCAACGCATTTGTGGACGAGCAAATTGCCGAACTCAAAGCCAAATTGCAGGACGACCGCGTCGTGCTGGGACTCTCGGGTGGCGTCGATTCGACCGTTGCGGCGGTTTTGCTCCATCGGGCCATCGGCAAGAACCTGTTTTGCATTTTTGTCAACAACGGGCTTTTGCGCAAGAACGAATTTGAAAATGTATTGCACCAATATAAGGACATGGGGCTCAACGTGAAAGGCGTCGATGCATCGGACCAATTCCTTGCTGCACTGGCCGGGCTTGAAGACCCTGAGGCCAAGCGCAAGGCCATCGGAAAAACCTTTATCGAGGTGTTTGATGAGCAGGCGCACCTGCTTACCGATGTAAAATGGCTTGCACAAGGTACGATTTACCCCGATGTGATCGAGTCGGTTTCCGTCAAAGGCCCGTCGGCGACGATCAAATCGCACCACAACGTCGGTGGTTTGCCCGATTATATGAAACTCCAGATTGTAGAGCCGCTGCGCATGCTTTTTAAAGATGAGGTCAGGCGCGTTGGGGCCACACTTGGGATCGACGCCGAACTGCTCGGACGGCATCCGTTTCCGGGGCCTGGGTTATCGATCCGGATCCTTGGCGATATAACTAAAGAAAAAGTTCGTATATTGCAAGAGGTTGACGCCGTGTTCATTGACGGGTTGAAGTCATGGGGATTGTACGACAAAGTGTGGCAGGCCGGTGCTATTTTGCTGCCAGTCAACAGCGTCGGGGTCATGGGAGACGAGCGCACGTACGAGAAAGTGGTCGCATTGCGCGCCGTTGAATCCACAGACGGGATGACCGCCGATTGGGTGCACCTGCCTTACGAATTCCTGATGAAAATCTCCAACGAAATCATCAACAAAGTCAAAGGCGTTAACCGCGTGGTTTACGACATCAGCTCGAAACCGCCGGCCACCATAGAATGGGAGTAATATAAAACGCAAGGTATGAGGAAATTAATGCTGTTTTTTGTCCTGGGATGCGCTGTACTGACCGGATGGGCGCAAAACAAAAACCAGGAGTTCGAAATCGTGAGTCACACGGTACAAATGGGTGAAACGGTGCGCATGCTTTCCAAAAAATACCTGGCCGATCCGGCGCTGATCTACAAGCTCAACAAATTTGCGATCGACGGCATACGCCAGGGCATGGTCCTGCAGATTCCGGTGCCGAAAAAAGCGGCAGTCGTGGTTCAGGAAGATCCTGTTGCCGAAGCGTCGCAGGAAGTCGTTCAAAACGAATCCGCCGGATCTACCCTGGCGCGCGCCAAAAAAGACGCTCAACCCGTGGTGGTCGACCGCGCGGGTGGCGTGCAGCATGTGGTAGAACCCGGAGATACATTTTACAGCATTTCGCGTAAATATGGCATTTCTGTCGATGAGATCAAAATGAACAATGAAGGCGTTAAATCGTTGAAAGTCGGACAAGTGGTGCAAATACCCTCAGTGCGTGCGCTGGGAGAGAGTGAATCGTCGCTGGGATCCGGCACCACGCCTGCATTGACACGATCAGCGGCAGGACAGGAACCCGCCGCCTCTCCGGAAGCTGTAACGCATGAGGTCGCACCCAAAGAGACACTGTTCAGTTTGTCCAAAAAATATGGCGTGAGCGTGGACGACATAAAAAATCAAAATCCCGATGTGGCCAGTCACGGCTTACAGGTCGGGCAAATCATTACCATCAGAAAGAACTAGCCTGTGTGCTGTTATAATCCAAACCAGATGAATCGAATTTTTCTTGCCCTTTGTTTGTGCGTATCGTTGTCCGTGGCGGCTTTCGCGCAAAATTACACCAAGCATACCGTGGCGCGCGGGGAAACCGTCACCCAGATTGCGGCAAAATACAAAGTGACACCTTATGATATTTACCGTCTGAATCCGGATTCTCAGGGCGGAATCAAAGAAAACGATGTTATCCTCGTTCCATCATCGGCAATCAAAAATGTAGAAACGGCAAAAACCCATGCATCGGGTAAAACCCATACGGCCTTGCCCAAGGAAACCGTGTACAGCATCGCGCGCCAATACAATGTAAGTGTAGCCGATTTGCAGGCGGCCAACGCTGAGGCGCTCAAAGACGGACTCAAGATCGGCCAGACGATCAAAATTCCCGGCCCTGGCAATCCGGCAGCTGCGCAACAAGTCAAACCGCAACCCGCAACACCGGTCAAACCCATCGAAAAGCAGGAGGTAAAGACCAGATCGGCAGTTTCGGGCGCTGGTGTTGAGCACATTGTGCAGCCCAAGGAAACCAAATTCGGCATCGCCAAAAAATACGGCATTACCGTGGCGGAGCTCGAACGCAGAAATCCGGAAATTGTTTCCACTTTTCCAATAGGCCACCGGTTGATTATTTCAGGAACGCCGGGTAAAAATGAGCCGGCCGGGAAGCCCAAGCCGGTAGTGTACGAAAAGCCATCGACGCCAACCGAAACGACCGATGTGACCAAAACCACTAAATTCTCTGGCTTTGCCAATTATGAAGTCAAACCCAGGGAAACGCTGTTCAGCTTGTCGCAGATGTTCGACATCACACAGGAGGAACTTTTAACGCTCAACCCGACGCTCAAAGACGGTGTCAAAGTAGGTATGATCCTTAAAGTGCCCGGGAAAGGCTCGATCATAAAGGTCGATGCGCCGGTATCGGGCGGTCGTTTTGCCGATCTAACGCAATCGGTAAAGGTACAGGACAAAAAGCAACTGGTGCTCTTGCTTCCGTTCAATGCCGCTAAGATCCAGGGCGACACGGTCAAGAATCTGTCCACACGGCTTAAGAAAGACGCCTTTTTGAACATGACGCTCGATTTTTATTCAGGCGCGCTGATGGCGGTGGATTCCGCTAAGACGCTCGGGCTCAACATCGATGTTCGCGTTTTTGATTCGGAGGAAAACAAGCTGTCCTCGAATGTCGCATCGGTCGTCGAGAAAAATAATCTTGCCAAAGCGGACGCCGTGATCGGACCGTTTTACCAACAATATGTCGAAAAGGTTGCCGAGATGCTGCAGCCGGCCAATGTTCCGGTGATTTCGCCGCTGTCCAAAGAAAATGGGAAGCCGTTTGCCAATTTGTATCAGGCCATGCCGCCCAGCGATTTTACCAAGGGCGCGATGATGGATTTCCTTCGTCAGAAAGCAGGGAATGTACTTGTTGTAAGCGATCCGAAACGCCAGAGCAACAGGGAGTTCATCTCGAAAAATTACGCCGAGGCGCGGTTTGTAACTGTCAGCGAAACCGGCGCGGTCGATCTGGAAAATCTAAAATCGATGTTGGTCCGGGACAAGGTCAATTATGTAGTGCTCGATACCGAGAAAACCGGCATGATCCTGAGTTCGACCAATACGCTGATGGCCGAAACTGCCAACTATCAAATCCAGATCGCCATCATCGAACCCAACGAGACGCTCGATTTTGAAGAGGTGTCGATGAAAAGATTGACCATTTTAAAACTGCTCTATCCGTCGCTGACGCGCGAAAATACATCACCCGAAGCCTGGCAGTTTGAGAATGCCTACAAGGCCAGAAATAAAATTTTCCCAAGCCAGTTCGCCGTTCGCGGATTTGACGTCACATTCGATACCATGCTACGGCTCTCGCAGGGAAAATCGTTTGCTGAATCGGCGCTGCAGGACAAAACGCAACAGGTGGAAAGCAAGTTTGAATACGCGCCCAAACCGGGTGAAGGTTTTGTGAACAAAGGGGTTTATATTCTCGAATACCAGGAAGATCTTTCCGTTAAACAAGTCAACTGATGACCTCTAAAGTAACTTATCTCGGCGATTTGAGAACATCGTCCGTACATATAGAATCCGGTTCTGAAATTTTGTCCGATGCGCCCAAAGACAACCATGGTCGCGGCGAAGCGTTTTCCCCGACGGATACCGTCGCCAATGCGTTGGGCAGTTGCATGCTGTCGGTCATGGGAATCAAAGCACGCGATCTGGAGGTGGATCTGGTCGGGTCTACGGTAGAAATTACCAAAATCATGCAACCTGAACCGCGCCGGATTTCGAAGATCATCGCCCGGGTAAATCTTCCCCAGGCTGCAGACGACAAGCAACGTACGATCCTCGAGCGCACCGCAATGACATGCCCGGTGTTTTTGAGTTTGCATCCGGATATTCTGAAGGACGTGACCTTTCATTGGGATTTACTTTAGATTTACAGTAATCGGGCAATTTTTTTTGAAATCGGCAGTTTTTCTGTAAGAGGGGTATCGTTTAAAATCGTATTTTGTGCCCAATAGGGAAGGGGATATAGGGTTTATCCCTCGGGAATTCCGATCAAACCGCGCGGCAGAAAATCTGTATATTTTGTTAAAGTTTATTCGTCATTATTTCCGATAAAAACGCGCTCCGATCCTGTGCGGCAAATGCCAACTCGTGGCAAGTGCCCATCTCCAAATTTTAAATTTAATCCGTGACCGACCGCGAATTCCTCATCCAGCTTGCCCACACCAAAATGCCGTTTGGCAAATATGAAGGACGCTTGCTGATTGACCTGCCCGAGCATTACGTGGTTTGGTACCATGGCAAAGGATTTCCCAAAGGCACGCTGGGTCGCCAGCTGCAACTTGTCTATGAGCTCAAGCTTAACGGGTTGGAAGATTTGGTGCGCAACATCAAACGGCAGTTTCCCAAACCATAAACAAATTTTCAAACGGTAGCGGCTTGGGATGATCGCGCGATCGGCGGAGGGTTTTGGTACGAAGCGGCAGCGCTTGCATTGCTATTTGTCAAGGCCTGTATTTTTTCCTTAAATCGCAAAATCTGCCAATCTGAAAATCCAAGAATCCAATTTTAATTGCTATTTTTGCCGCGGTTTTTTTACACAACACAACAACAACCACAATGAATCAAACAAAGTATATTTTTGTTACCGGCGGTGTGACTTCATCCCTGGGTAAAGGGATCATCGCGGCGTCGCTGGCAAAACTACTGCAGGCCCGCGGTTACCGCACGACGATCCAGAAATTCGATCCTTATATCAATGTCGATCCCGGAACGCTCAACCCGTATGAACACGGTGAGTGTTTTGTAACCGACGACGGTGCCGAAACGGATCTCGACCTCGGACATTACGAGCGTTTTCTCAACGTACCGACGTCGCAGGCCAACAACGTGACGACCGGCCGCGTCTATTTGTCGGTCATTGAAAAAGAGCGGCGTGGCGAATTCCTGGGCAAAACCGTTCAGGTCGTGCCGCACATCACCAACGAGATCAAAGAGCGCATGCAGCTGCTCGGCAATTCCGGCCAGTACGATATTGTGATTACCGAAATCGGTGGAACCGTTGGTGACATTGAATCCTTGCCGTACATTGAGTCTGTGCGCCAATTGTTGTGGGATCTGGGCAAAGAAAATGCGATAGTCGTACACCTGACGCTCGTGCCCTATCTGGCCGCAGCGGGTGAACTCAAGACCAAACCCACGCAACACTCGGTCAAAACGCTTATGGAAAGCGGGATTCAGGCAGACATACTCGTCTGCAGGACCGAACATGAACTCTCCGATGAATTGCGTTCCAAACTCGCGCAATTCTGCAACGTCACACGCGAATCGGTCATCCAATCGATCGATGCCTCGACAATTTACGAAGTGCCGAATTTGATGCTTCAGGAAGGACTCGACGTGGTCGCGCTCAAAAAGCTTAATCTGCCCAAGAAAAATACACCCGATCTCAAGAACTGGAATGTATTTCTGCAGCATTTGAAAAATCCGAAACATGTAGTCAACATTGGTTTGATTGGCAAATATGTCGAACTGCAGGATTCATACAAATCTATTCTCGAAGCATTTATCCATGCCGGTGCGGCCAATGAAACCAAAGTCAATGTCGTATCGGTGCACTCCGAGTACATCGACGCGGGCAATGTGGCCGAAAAACTGCGCGACCTCGACGGAATCCTTGTAGCGCCCGGATTCGGGGAACGCGGTATTGAAGGCAAGATCGAAGCGGTGCGGTATGCACGCGAGCATAAGTTGCCTTTTTTTGGCATTTGTCTCGGTATGCAGATGTCGGTCATCGAATATGCACGCAATGTACTGGGCCTGAAAGACGCCAATTCAACAGAAATGAACGACGGTACTGCGCACGCGGTGATCGATTTGATGGAAGAACAAAAAAACATCACCGACAAAGGCGGGACAATGCGTCTGGGCGCGTGGAAATGCGATGTGAAGGCAGACACGCTCGCGATGGAAATCTACGGCAAAGACCAGATCGAGGAGCGTCACCGACACCGCTATGAGTATAATGGCGATTATTTGGAGGAGCTGGAAAAGGCAGGCCTCAAAGCATCGGGCATCAATCCGGAAACGGGGCTTGTGGAAATTGTCGAGATTAAAGACCATCCGTTCTTTATCGGGGTGCAGTACCATCCGGAATATAAAAGTACCGTGGCCAATCCGCATCCGCTGTTCGTACATTTTGTCGCTGCGACGGTAAAGGCCAAACATAAATAACAGGTTTCAGGTTTAAAGTTTAAAATCCGGAGTGACGGACATTGAACCTTGAACTTTAAACTTCAAACTTTTAAACGTTAACATGGAAGAGAAAAAGTTAGACTTTAATTCGATTATCGGTTTTATCCTCATTTTTGGGATCCTGATTTGGATCATGTACCAAAATGCGCCCAGTGAAGCGCAAGTAAAGGCTGAAAAGGCACAAAAGGAAAAGCTCGAAACGGCCAAAAAGAACCAGGCTGCTGCAGCCAAACAGCTCGAGGTGACCAGGATAGACGGCACGGCAGGAGATTCTGCGGCGATCGCCCAATTGCGCGGAACCCTTGGCGGATTTGCGTATTCTGCGACTTTGCCATCGGCCAAAGAAGCGTTCACGACAATCGAAAATCAATTGATCAGCCTCAAGATTTCCAACCGCGGCGGTTACATTACCGAGGCCCGTCTCAAGAATTTCGAGAAGATCAAAAAGGGCTCGGGCAATCTGGTGGCGCTGATCGAAAACAACAATGCCGATTTCAACATCCGTTTGCAAACGGCTGACAACCGCGTTCTTGAAACCAAGAATCTGTATTTTGAGCCGACGCTGACCCAATCGGGCGGCAATCAGGTCCTGACCATGCGCCTCAAGGCCGGACCGGACCAATACCTGGAATACAAATATGTGCTCAAGGACAACGACTACATGATGGACTTTGACGTGACCTCGCGTGGCCTCAGCAAAGTGCTCAATACGGCAAAGCCACTCGACCTCGAATGGGATCTCAAGGCTACGCGCAACGAACCGAGTGTCGATTACGAAAACCGGTATACGGAAATTGTTTACGAATATGAAGACGGCAAGGACGATTACGTGGGGCAGGGCAAAGACAAGCAAACCGTGGCCGATAAAGTGTCGTACATTGCCTTCAAGCAGCACTTTTTTACTTCTGTATTGCTGACCAAAACACCTTTTGAGAAAGCGGAATTGTATTCGCACGATTTGGTCAACGACAACCAGGTCGACACTACTTTTACCAAGAAATTCAAGGCTAAGGTGCCGCTGGCATTCAATAATTCGGGCGAGGTCAATTACCAGATGAACTGGTTTTACGGTCCGGCCGATTACAAGCTGCTCAATTCATACGATCGCAATCTCGACGAGATCATTCCGCTTGGATGGGGTATTTTCGGATGGATCAACAAATTTATTTTCGTACCGCTTTTTGGATTCCTGAGTTCGTTCATTGCCTATGGTATCGCCATTATCCTCTTTACGCTGCTGATCAAGGTCGCGATGTCGCCCATTACGTATAAATCGTTTCTGTCGCAAGCCAAAATGAAAGTGCTGCGTCCGGAAATCATGGAACTCAACGAGAAATTTGCCAAAGATCCGATGAAAAAACAGCAGGAAACGATGAAGCTCTACAACAAAGCGGGCGTGAACCCGATGGCGGGCTGTATTCCGGCGCTGATCCAATTGCCGTTTATGTACGCGTCGTTCCAGTTTTTCCCCGCTGCGATCGAACTGCGCCAAAAAAGTTTCCTTTGGGCCGATGACCTTTCGTCATTTGACGCCGTGGCACATTTGCCGTTCTACATTCCATTCTATGGCAACCACATTTCGTTGTTCCCGATCCTGGCTGCGGTGGCGATCTTTTTCTACATGAAAATGACCACAGGCGATCAGGCGATGGCACAACCGCCACAGGAAGGCATGCCCGATATGGCCAAGATCATGAAGATCATGATTTACATTTCGCCGCTGATGATGTTGTTCTTTTTCAACAACTACGGATCGGGACTGAGTTTGTATAACTTTATTTCGAACCTGGTCACCATTGGGGTGATGATTGTCATCAAGAAATATGTGGTCGATGAGCAAAAGATCCACGCGCAAATCCAGGAGAACAAGCAAAAGCCGCAAAAGCAGAGCAAGTTCCAAAAGAAAATGCAAGAGCTTATGGAGCAGGCCGAGGCGCAAAAAGCCCAACAGCAAAACCAAAAGAAGAAATAAAAAAAGCTCCCACACCGGGAGCTTTTTCATTACAATAAACAAAAACATGAAATTACAGTGAAGGGAGCAGCACTTTGTCCAGTGCGTGGATCACGCCGTTTTCTGCCTGTACATCAACAGCGACGATTTTGCTCGTACGGCCTGCGGCATCCAGGATCTGCGGTCCGGTGCCGGGCAACTGGACGGTAAAGCTCTGCCCGAGGTACGTGCTCACCGATTGGTTATTGGTCAGCGTATTGGACAACACGTTTGCGCCTGTTACCACGTGGTATTTAAGCGTGGCTTCAAGCGTTGCCTGAGGAACATTGGCCAATCCGGCAAGTCCGAGTTCGGTCAGCAGACTGCCAAATGCGGCGTTGGTTGGCGCAAATACTGTAAACGGCCCGTCGCCGGAAAGAATCCCCGCAAAATCCGGTTGGTCGTTGCGCGTGAGTGCACTGACAAGAGACGAAAAATCGGGGTTTGCGATGGCGTGGTTGACAACGCTCGGCAACCCGATTACGCCATTGACCACGTGGATCACGCCGTTGCTGGCTTCAACATCGGCCGTCGTAACTGCCGCTCCGCCATTGGAAGTCCCGCCATTGAGCACCACGGTGTTGCCGACGCTCACAAACATACTCAACGTATTGACCGACGAAGCCGATCCTTTGGCAAGCGTTTTCACGTATCCGGTTTGCAGATCATCGGACATGACTTCTCCTGCAATAACGTGGTTGAGCAGTACTTCGCGCAATACCGGCACAGGCACGGCTTCGATATTGGCAAATCCGTTGGCCGACAAAAAGGTGTTAAAAGCAGCATTGGAGGGCGCAAAAACGGTGAACGGTCCATCGCCGCTCAACGTGGTGGCCAGATCGGCACGGACGACGGCAGCGGCCAGAATGCTGAAGTCAGGGTTTTGTTGTGCGGTTTGCACAATGTTGTTTTGTGGGGCCGGGGTGAAAATGTTGTTGTCATTGTCATCGTCACTGCACGATACGCCCATCGCTGCGAGCAACCCGACCAGTCCGAGTTTAATTGTAGTTGCATTTGTTTTCATTGCGATTTTTGATTTTAAAAGTGTTTAATAAAATTAGCAAAAAATTAAACAAGGTAGTTGATTTTGTGGTTTGTTTAA
>JAEWLN010000198.1 GCA_023457535.1 Bacteroidota bacterium | reverse complement strand
TTATCAATTTCGTCTTGAATGCCCAAATTTATGTTACTGACGGCAATCTATTATACACACGTGAGGCTAATCATTGTCCTATTATCTTAATAGGCGATACTGGCTTTTATTTTTTAGATATTGCAATTACTCCAAATGGAATGCTATACGGAACTAATGGATACCAATTGTTTTTGATTAGCACACAAACAGGAAATGCAACATTAATAGGTAATATGACCGACATCTATGATGCAAATAGTTTAGAAGCGCTTGACAACAATACGTTGGTTTTAGAGCAATCTAAATATTTATACGCTGTAGATACTAATACAGCCCAAGTAACTCAAATCGGATATATCGGTTATGACTCTCATGGAGACATTGCATGGTATGATGATAATCTATATATGTCTGCTAAAAATAATAAACTTATACGACTAACTTTAAACAGTAATAATACAGCGCTAACTAATGTCACTGTTGTTAACCCAAGTTCACTAACTCCAAATTGCGAGGGACTAGTTACCATTCATCACGAAGATTTTAATGAAAATATTTTACTTGGTTTTAGTGCAAATAATACTTACGAAATTTGTCCGATAGACGCAACCTTTAGTCTTCGTTGTAGTTGGGAACAGTACGGTGGTGCAGCGTCACAGCGTCTCCCTACTCAAAACCCAGTACTTTCGGCATGTCCAATTGAACTCAAATCAACAACTTTTGAAGACGATAGTTTTGCATTTCAGCTTACTCCTAACCCTATAAGTTCACAAGAGGTATTAGAGATTTATTTTGCAGACAAAATGCCTATAAATGTCAAAATAATGAATTTACAAGGTGCTTTGTTATTTGAACAAAATTTTGCATCCCCAAATGACAATTTTGTTAACGTAAACCTGGCAAATATCAAATTGCGAAATGGAATTTATCTAATAAGTTTAAGTAGCTCGAATTTGAACACGACGGCAAAACTTATCGTAAAGTGATCTTAATATAAACGTTGCCTAACCGCCGTTTCAAGCCATTGCCGGGTTTTCGGTAGCCGGAAGTTGTGGTTTCACGAAGAAACATTATCTTCGGCAGAGAGAACTCAGTTCGCTTTGATCGGCAACGGCGTGAAGCGGCCTAACGTTATGCGAAACCAAAAAAACGATGCTCGTTCGACAGAGCGAAAAACTACGTGGTTTACTTGCTAAAAGATAATTACAAAAACGAAAAAACAATGAATAAAATATCATCCAGTCTAGTATTTTTTGGTTACTTGTTAATTTGCTCTTCTTGTGAAGGAAATCGAATCGCACATGGATATATAGTTGACCAACAGACATTTCTACCAATCGATAGCGTTTATGTAGAAGTATTGACTGGCACAGACACAATATACAGTGATTCAACAGGACACTATTACGTTTCTAATCCTTTTGGAAAGTGCATTCCTGATTGTACAGATATTCGAATCAAATATAGCAAATCACGGTATCAAACATTTGTAAAAGAAAATCCAGAAGAAGGAGAGGTAATATTTCTTTATCCTGATAACTAGTGGTTTCGCATAACCGCCGTTTCAAGCCATTGCGGGGTTTTCGGTAGCCGGAAGTTGCGGTTTCACGAAGAAATATTATCTTCGGCAGAGAGAACTCAGTCCGCTTTAATCCGCAACGGCGTGAAGCGGCCTAACGTTGGCGGTAATTCTAGAAAATTAACGTAAGATGGAAAATATCAAATTTTCACGAAAAAGATTTTTGATCGGAATATTTTTGGTTGGACTTATAATTCCATTTATTCCAATTGTTGCTTTTGCGGAAGTTTTCTTCGGTATAATTCCATTTGCACTTATAATAATTTTCGGTATAATTTACACAGTAATTAGCATTATCCAAAAGAAAGAATTAAAAAATGCTTTATTTATACTTCTTGTTGTTCCATTCTTTGTCTCTACCCAACTTTTATCTGGCTTCCTTGTAAACAAAGTACAAAGATATCGAAGCGAATATATTATTGCCGAAATCGAACAATTCAGATTGAACCGAGGTTTTTACCCTGAAAAATATGATGCTAAATTTGGAATTGAATATTCTAAGGAGTTAGATAATTATAAACTAGAATATTCAAGAGGTTTTTCTGTAACTGAGAAATTTTATTCCAACATAAGAACTTGGAAAAGTTATGGTTGGAACGATTAGAACTACCGCCAACAGCCGGTAAGCAAAATTGCCGAGTTTTCGGTGGCCGGAAGTTGCGGTTTCACGAAGAAATATTATCTTCGGCAGAGAGAACTCAGTTCGCTTTGGTCGGCAACTTCGCTTACCGGCGGCACGTTATATGCCACTTTAGGACGACTCAACAACGATAGAAAGAATGATAAAAATTGACGACATAATTGAACTAAAAACAAACAGAGAAACGGAACGTCTTTCGTTTGCGACAAGATATTTAGTTCAAATCAATTTTACTTTCGACTTGACTGTTGTTTCAAATGGTTTCAGTGTGACTTCACATTTCTGTGTAAGACGTGACCAAATAGAAAAAATGTGTTCTGACTTGATAACAATGAAACAAGCAATGTCTGGCAACACGACACTTGAAGACAACGACAGTGACGCAAGTGTAAATTTTCAAATGAAACCTCACGAACAAGTAATTGTGTATGGGCAAGTTGGTGGTTCACACGAAGAGAATTACTTGAAATTCAGATTTCAAACAGACCAGACTTGCATAGAGCCACTTTTGACAGACTTTTATAAATTACTCAAAAACGAAGAACCGACCAATCTTTATGAGGCAATTGACCTGATATTATGGAGTGATTGGGACCCAATTAGAGTAAATGATATTGCACCAAGAGACGAATACCAAAGCTATACACCGACAATATTTAAATTAAAAACAAATGGTTCGGATAAAGAAACTATCGCAAAGACTTTACACGAAATTGAAACTGTTACAATTGGAGTAATGGGAGATATTGAACATTGCCGACAAGTAGCTGACAAAATAATTAACCTTAAATGACAGTAGAAAAAGCGGCATATAACAGCCGGTAAGCAAAATTGCCGGGTTTTCGGTAGCCGGAAGTTGTTATTTCACGAAGAAACATTATCTTCGGCAGAGAGAACTCTGCTTCGCTTGGGTCGGCAACTTCGCTTACCGGCGAAACGTTGGGCGTCATGTCGAGAAATCCCAAACTCATAGAAACTCAAGTTAAATGAAAATAGAAAATCATATTATTGCTAGTGTAAAAATTGCTGAAATAATCTCTGAAGAAATAATTATCAATTCGGCAGAAGATGGATCAGACTTATTAGGTAATTTATATTATTCAGATTACGACAAAATTATCATTCACGAAAAAAATATAAACCCTGATTTTTTTGATTTAAAAACTGGATTGGCAGGAGAGATTTTACAAAAATTTTCAAATTTTCGGGTTCGTTTAGCGTTGGTTGGAAATTTTGAAAAATATGGAAGCGCGAGCCTAAAACAATTTATACTTGAGAGCAATAATGGAAAACAAGTCAATTTTTTAAGTTCGCTACCGGAAGCTTTAAAAAAAATATCTTCATAACAATACACGACGCCCAACCGCGCATTTAATAAATCGCTGGTTTCTTGGTGATTGAACGTTTATTCAAACCAAGAAAGTTTTATCTTAGCGGAGAGAACTCTGCTCCTATTTCCGCGACTTCTCAAATGCGCCTAACGTTGTGTGCCATAATAAATCACGTCATGAAAAAACATTTGGTAATTGCACTATTTTTTGTTTCAAATTTCATTTCTTCTGCGCAAGACAAAATGATTATCGACCAAAAAGTTGATAAGCTACATTCCCTAACGAAAAGCGTTAGTTATAGTAACTACATTGAAAATCTTAACGACGTACCAGAGAATATTCAAGATAACTTAAAAAATTATATAAATATAATTTTGAAAAACCTTAATTGTCAAATCGAATTCAAGTCAGGTTACATTTCTGACCTCGAAGGATTTTTCAAAGAAGATCCCAAGACTTACGATTTAGGCTGGATTGCTAGTAAATATCAATTCGTTTATAGAATGTCAAAACCGGACATTGGGATTAAGTGTTATTTTTTAAAGATAGATATGGACCAATTTGGCCAAATAATAGAGTGCAATTGGCCGCGCGAATGGTATAAAGAACCAAACAAATTTATTGATAGAAATGAAATTGAAAAAACTGCATTAAATTGGGCAGAAAGAAACTCTTCCCTGATATCTAATATATATGAAATTGAATTAGAATATAACAAATGTAAAAAGGCAATGTGTTGGGTTTTTAGATTTCCAAAATCGAAAACGAAATTTGATGTCATTGAAATTGATTGGACAAGCAACAAAATTATTGATATCCATTCGATCGCCGTAATCACTAGTCATTGAAGAATTACGGCACACAACCGCCGTTTCAAGCAATTGCCGCGTTTTCAGTAAGTTGAACGTTTGGTTTTCACGAAGAATGTTTTATCTTCACCGAGCGAACTCAGTTCCGCATTGTGCGGCAACTGCGTGAAGCGGCCTAACGTTAGTGGCAAGGCGCAGCCAAAAGTGTTAACGATCCAATATGACAAAAGGAAAACTAATAAAAATAACCGGAAGGATTTTAGTAAATCAAAACATTGAAAATACATTCG
>JAEWLN010000197.1 GCA_023457535.1 Bacteroidota bacterium | reverse complement strand
CGTTACAGGAAACGGCACTCAAATTATACATGGGCATGCCCGTGGAGACGCCGATAACGCTGGTCCGGTCGAGCATCGAAATCCAGCCGCTCGCCCTCGAAGAACAGCCCAACAGCACCGGGCGTTACGAATACCAATTGCTCACTACGCAGGAACAATTGCTCAAATACCAGAAAAAATCGAAGCAGGCGGCCTATTATCCGAGCCTTTCGCTCAACGCCAATTACAATTATCAGGGCACCGGCGCCGAGTTGCCATGGTTTTCAAAACCTGCCGATGGTACGTATTGGACGGATTATGCGTCAATCGGGCTCAACCTTAAAGTGCCGATATTCACCGGACTTGGCAACCGCGCACGCGTCGGAAAAGCAGACATTGAGCTGCGCAAGCACCAACAAGATATGGCCGACAGAAAACTGATGCTCGACAAAGAATATTACGACGCGGTCACAAGCATCAAAAACAACCTCAAAACCCTCGAAAGCCAGCGTGAGAACGTAAGGCTCGGACAGGAAGTGCTCGAGAACACCAAGAACAATTATTACAACGGCCTGGCCACCCTGACGGACATGCTCGATTCTGAAAAGGCGCTCACAGAGGCGCAAAACAACTACAACACCGCGCTGCTGAACTACAAGCTGGCTGAAGTGCAACTCATCAAATCAAAAGGACAACTTAAAACTCTAGCTCAATAATCCATGAAAAAGAAATTCATTTATATCATCGTCATTGTTGCCATCATTGCGCTCATCGCTTATGTCCTGACGGGCAACAAGGCCAAAAACGAACAAGAACAAGCCGTTGTTTCACTTCAAAACAGCACCGTGGCCGTTCGCGTCGAAACCGTTTCAACCGGCAAAATCGACCAGCAATTTCTGGCCAACGGAACGTTCATCCCGTCGCAGGAACTTAAATTTTCGGCTGAAAATTCGGGTCGTGTCATAAAAGTACTTGTCGATGAGGGCAGCGCGGTACGCATCGGGCAAACCCTTGCGGTGATCAAAGGCGACAAACTGTCGGTCAATCTGACCAACGCACGGGCTTCATACCAGAATGCCGTAGCCGATGCACAGCGTTATGAAAGCGCGTTCAAGACCGGAGGCGTGACCAAACAGCAGGTGGATCAATCAAAAGTAGCGTTGGCCAATGCAAAGGCACAACTCGACCAGGCAAGCATTTCGCTCGGCGATGCCACGATCAAATCGACGATCAACGGCATTGTGAACAAGCGCATGATCGAGCCGGGATCTGTTGTATCGCCCGGAACCGAATTGTTTGAACTGGTCAATACGTCCCGATTAAAATTGATGGTCACGGTGCCTGAAGGCCAAATTCCATCGCTCAAAATCGGCAGCGCGGTCAAAGTGAAAGCCAGCGTTTATCCCGATAAATCTTTCGAGGGCAAAATTACGTTCATCGCCGCCAAGGCCGATGCATCGCTTAACTTTCCGGTCGAAATCGAAATTGCCAACAATCCAAACAACGAAATCAAGGCCGGTATGTACGGCACGGCAGAATTCATCCCGACAGGCGCCGGCTCCGGAGACGTTCGCGCTATTTCGCGTACGGCATTTGTGGGCGGGGTCAACGCGGGAGAAGTTTTCGTAATCAAGGAAGGAACCGCACACATCCGGAAGGTTACACCAGGTCGCGTACTGGGCGATAAAGTGGAAATCCTGGGCGGGTTGGAAGACGGCGAAACCATCGTCACCAGCGGACAGATCAACCTGACGGACGGCTCGAAAGTGAGCATCATCAAATAAGCCAAACCCATGAAAATAGCTTCTATATCCATTAAACGGCCGACGCTCATCATCGTGCTGTTCACGATCCTGACCCTTGGCGGATTGTTCAGTTTCTCCAACCTCAGCTACGAGCTGATCCCAAAATTTGACATCAATGTCGTGACGATCGCCACGGTTTATCCGGGTGCGTCGCCGGCAGAGGTGGAAAACACCGTAACGCGCAAGATCGAGGATGCCGTGTCATCGCTCGAGCTGGTCAAAAAAGTGGAATCCAAATCCTATGAGAGCCTCTCGCTGGTCATGGTAACGCTTGAGGCCGAGGCTAACGCCGATTACTCGCTCAACGACGCCCAGCGCAAGATCAACGCGATCGAGAAAGATTTGCCGGACGACGTAGACCCGCCGTCACTGACCAAATTCTCCATTTCCGATTTGCCCGTCATGACCCTAGCGGCTACAGGCGATATGGACGAAGTGGCGTTCTACGATCTGCTCGACAAGAAAATCGAACCCTTGCTCGCGCGTACCAACGGCGTAGCGCAAATCACGCTTGTCGGCGGGCAGGAACGCGAGATCCAGGTCAGCCTCGACCAGAACAAACTAAAAGGTTACGGATTGTCGATTCCGGCCGTCCAGCAGGCGATTCTGGCGTCCAACCTGGATTTTCCTACCGGAAGTTTGCAAACGCGCGAAAGCAAAATGCTGATCCGTTTGTCCGGGAAATACCGCAATGTTCAGGAGATGCGCAACCTGGTCGTGTCGGACAAAAACGGCATCCAGATAAGATTGGGCGACATTGCCGATGTACAGGATTCGCAAAAACAGGTCGAAAAGATCTCGCGCGTGAACCGCAAAAGCGCCATTGCGATTCAGGTTATCAAACAAACCGATGCCAACGCCGTTCAGTTGTCGGAGGACATCAAAACGACGATTGCCAAAATCGAAAAAGACTATGCCAAACAAGGCGTCAAGCTTGAAGTGGCCAACGATACATCCGAATTTACGCTCGTGGCCGCTGACGGCGTTATCCACGATTTGTTCCTCGCGGTATTCCTCGTGGCGTTCGTGATGCTGTTCTTTTTGCACTCGATCCGCAACGCGTTCATCGTGATGGTGTCGATTCCGGCCTCGTTGATCGCAACTTTTATCGGGATCTACCTGCTCGGGTACACGCTGAACCTGATGTCGTTGCTTGGTTTGTCGCTTGTGGTGGGTATTTTGGTCGACGACGCCATCGTGGTACTCGAGAATATTTACCGACACATGGAAATGGGCAAAAACCGGATCCGCGCGGCGTATGACGGAACGGCGGAGATCGGGTTTACCGTGACGGCCATCACCTTGGTGATCATCGTTGTATTCCTTCCGATCGCGCTCAGCACGGGATTTGTCGCGAACATTATCAGCCAGTTTTGCGTTACGGTCGTTATTGCGACATCGCTCTCGTTGCTGTCCTCCTTTACGCTTATCCCGTGGCTGTCTTCGCGTTTCGGGAAACTCGAGCACATTGAAGGCAAGAACTTTTTTGGACGCGTCATCCTGGGCTTCGAACGCGGACTCGATCGGTTTACAGATTGGGTATCGGGCATTTTGAAATGGTCGCTCAAATCGCGCGGCACTAAAATCACGTCGCTGCTCGTCGTGCTTTTGATGTTCTTTTCATCGCTGTTTTTGGTCGGCGCAGGATTCATCGGCGGGGATTTCTTTCCAAAAATGGACCGCGGACAATTTATCGTCCAGCTGGAATTGCCCAAAGACGCATCGGTCGAGCAAAGTAATCTGGTGACGCAAAAAGTCGAGCAATTCCTTGGCGGCAAAAAAGAAGTGACCTCTTTGATCACGACCGTCGGGCAAATCTCGGGCGGATTCTCGGGCGTACAAACCACGCCGTATAAATCTGAGGTAACTGTAACGCTCGTCGACCGTGACAAACGCGAGGACAACACGTTTATTTACGCTGCAAAAATCAAGCGCGAACTGCAAAAGATCCTCGTTGGCGTACAGGTCAAAACCGTTCCGGTAAGTATTATGGGTGGTGCCGATGACGCGCCACTGATGCTCACCATTACCGGAAACGACAACGAAAGCGCGATGCAATTCGCCCAGGCCGCCGCGGCAGAACTCGCTAAAATTCCGGGTGCGACAGAGATCAAGCTTACCTCAGAAACCGGATCGCCCGAAGTAAACGTTCAGGTGGACCGCGATAAAATGGCGTCGCTGGGGCTCGATCTGCAAACGGTCGGACTCTCGATGCAAACGGCCTTTAACGGCAATACCGACGGGAAATTCCGCGCCGGACAATACGAATACGACATCAACATCCGCTTTAACGAATTCGATCGGTCAAACATCAACAATGTACGCGACCTGACGTTTGTCAATGCGCAGGGCCAACAAATCAAGCTCTCGCAATTCGCATCGGTGACTGAAAGTTCAGGACCGAGTTTGCTCGAGCGCCGCGACAAGAGTGCTGCCGTCAGCATCCAGGCGCAGACCGTAGGTAAATCGACCCAAACGCTCGCCACGGAATGGGAAGCCAAGTTTTCGAAAATGCAGCGTCCGGCAGGCGTAGATTACGTATGGGGCGGCGAGATCGAAAACAGTCAGGAAGGGTTTGGTACGCTCGGGATTTCATTGCTCGCGGCCATTATCCTGGTGTACCTTGTCATGGTGGCACTGTACAACAGTTTTGTGTACCCGTTCGTGGTGTTGTTTTCCGTACCGCTGTCGTTCATCGGGGCGCTGTATGCACTGGCGCTGACCAACAATACCCTTAACATCTTTACGATTCTGGGGATCATCATGCTGATTGGTCTGGTGTGTAAGAACGCGATTTTGCTCGTTGACTTTACCAATCATCGAAAGGAAGCCGGCGAATCTACTTACAATGCGTTGATCCAGGCCAACCATGCGCGTTTGCGCCCGATCCTGATGACGACCATCGCGATGGTGTTTGGTATGGTGCCGATTGCCGTTGCCAGTGGCGCCGCAGCTGAAATGAACAACGGACTGGCTTGGGTAATCATCGGCGGATTGGTGTCGTCGTTGTTCCTGACGCTGATCATTGTACCGGTCGTTTATTCGATTTTCGACAGCCTGATCCGTCGTTACGGCAAATCCAAAGACGTGGATTACGACAGCTTGATGGTCGAAGAATACACCCCTAACGAACTCAGCGATGATGGGTTTACGACCAAACATTCGCTTTAATCGCATCGAAATCAAAGCCTCCGCCAAATGGAGGCTTTTTTTTGCCCTCTTAACATTAATTTTATTTAGAATAATTAAAAATAATATTGTTTATGTGAATTGGGCGTGTTAAATTTGCGCCAATTAAAAATCTAACCACATGAACAAACTGCTCACTTTTATGATTGTCGTTTGCTGGAGCGCGCTTTCGTTTGCGCAAACGGGATCGGTAATCGGGAAAATCACTGCTTCAGACCATTCGGCTGTAGATAACGCAACTGTAACGATCAACGGCACTAAATTCGGCAGCCGCTCCAATAGTCAAGGCGAATTTGAATTCAAAAACGTCAAATCGGGTCAGTACACGCTCAAAATCACGCACATGGGTTTTTCGACCAAAGAAATGGCGTTTACCGTAACGGACGGACAAACCACCCAACTGCCAAGCATACAACTTTATTCGCGCGGCGAAACGCTCGCTGAGATCAATGTGGCAGGCAATGCGAACAAATACACCAAGCGCGAATCGAGCCACGTATCGCGCATGCCGATCAAAAACCTCGAAAACGCCCAGGTTTACAACGTCGTGACCAAGGAATTGATGAAAGACCAACTCGTAGTCAGCCAGGACGACGCGCTCAAAAACATCCCGGGACTGTACCAATTGTGGGGTTCTACCAACCGGGCCGGCGACGGCGGATCGTATTTTGCCTCGCGCGGATTCGTGACCCAGGCACTATTGCGCAACGGCATTGCCGGACGCGTCACAAGCAACTCAGATGCGGCCAACCTCGAACGCATCGAAAGCATCAAAGGCCCGTCGGCGACGTTGTTTGGAAGCGTGCTCACTTCTTACGGCGGACTCATCAACCGCGTGACCAAAAGCCCATACGACGGATTTGGCGGCGAAGTAAGTTATCAGGGTGGATCCTACGGTTTCAACCGTGTTACGGCCGACATCAATACGCCGGTCAACGACGACCACACCGCTTTGTTCCGATTCAACGGCGCATATAACAACGCCAATACGTTTCAGGATTTTGGATTTAACAAAAGTTATTTTATCGCACCATCGTTTTCGTACCAGATCAATCAAAAACTGACCTTATCGGTCGAAGCGGAGATCTACAACGTGGAAGCATCGGGCATGCCGTTGATCTATCTGGGCGATACGCCGCAAAATATCGGGATCACCAATGCCAACGACATCCCGTTCGATTTCAAACGCTCTTTCCATGGCGGCGATTTTGTGACGACCACCAAAAGCATGAACCTTTTTGCCCAGGCGCTTTACCAATTCAACGACAAATGGTCTTCGCAATCTGTATTTTCAAGCGGATCGAACCGTGCCGGTGGCTTGCAGACCTGGTTTTATCTGTTGCCAAACTATGAAATTTCCCGTCAGGCGTGGGATGCCAACGGACGCGACAACATCATCGAGTTCCAGCAAAATTTCAACGGCGAATTCAACATCGGCAGCATCCGCAACCGCGTGCTCGTTGGCGGCGACGTGCTGAACACCGAAACCAATCTGAATTACGGTTTTATGCGCGATCCGTTTTATACCGCATTCGACCAGATCAGCTATATCGCACCGTCTTCAGATTATTACAATTTTAATCCGACAGCCGTTGCCGAGCGTTTCATTGGCGGCGGATTCGGCTACCGCAACCGCACCGATGTAACAACGCTCAGCGCTTATGCATCGGACGTGATCAACATCACGGATCACCTGATCGTTTCTGCGGCAGTGCGTTTTGACCATTACATCGACCGCGGCGTTTACAACTACGAAACCGGTCGTTTTGAAGACGGTTATTCGCAAAATTACCTTTCCCCAAAGTTCGGATTGGTGTACCAGATCGTGAAAGACCGCGTATCGGTTTTCGGGAACTACCAGAACAGTTTTAAGAACATCGGATTTGCGACCAACGAGGCGCTTGACGTGGTCAAATTCGATCCCGAGCAGGCCAACCAGATCGAAGGCGGCGTAAAGCTCAACGTATTCCAGAACAAACTCAGCGCGAATATCAGTTATTACAATATTGTTGTGGAAGATATTTTGCGCCCCGGGAACAATCCGCTGGTAAGCATCCAGGATGGCGACCAAACCAGCAAAGGAGTCGAGATCGAACTGACCGGCAACCCGCTTCCGGGCCTGAATTTCCTGATCGGATATGCAAAAAATGACAGCGAACTCGGACAAAGCAAATTGCGCCCTGTAACGGCCGGGCCTGAAAACCTCGTCAACTACTGGATCAATTACAGCTTGCAAACCACGGCACTCAAAGGCCTTGGATTTGGGTTTGGCGGCAATTACGGCGACGAAACCTTTGCCTACAACCAAAGCCCTGTTGCCGGCGAGGCGGTCCAAACCTTTACACTGCCATCGTATGCCGTGGTCAACGCATCACTCACGTATGACCAACCCAAATACCGCATTGCGTTCAAAGTGAACAACCTTGGCGACGAGCAATATTTCAACGGCTATACGACAATCAACATCCAAAATCCGCGCATGTTCTTTGGCAGCGTGACGTATAAATTCTAATGGGTTTTAAAAAGCACATACGCAATATCCACAAATGGCTCGGGCTCACCTCCGGGCTGATTGTGTTTATTGTGGCCGTCACAGGTTGTATTTTTTGTTTCCACGACGAGATCAAAGACCTTACGCGCAAGGAATACCGGTTCGTCGAGCCACAGGACAAGCCGTATCTCGCACCATCGAAAATCAGGGCCAATGCGCTCAAGGTGCTGCCCGAAGGCGCTAAAGTGTGGCTGATCGGGTACACGGGCAAAGACCGCTCGTGCGCTGCGTTTTCCCAGGACAAGTCCGGCGAATGGATCTATGTGTATTTCAATCCGTACACGGGCCGGTTCCTGAAAAGCGAGATCCAGTCGAAGGATTTCTTTATTATTGTGGAGTACATCCATTTGTATCTGCTGTTGCCGGACTACATCGGAAAACACATCGTGGGCGGCGCAACGCTGATTTTTATCGTGTTGCTCATTACAGGCATCATCCAATGGTGGCCCAAAAAACGCAAAAACCTTAAGGAACGGCTAGGCGTGAAATGGTCGGCCACATGGCGGCGCGTGAACTACGACTGGCACAATGTGTCGGGTTTTTATGTGGCGATTATCGCGCTGATCGTAGCGATTTCCGGGTTGCATTTTGCCTATGAATGGGTGGGCGACGGACTGTATTACACGGCCAACCTCGGCAAAGGCGACCGACAAAAAGAAGTCGAGCATCCGGCCATCGACACTACTGCATTTACCCAAAACAGACTGTCCGTATCGGATTACGCGATGCATTATACGATGAAAAAACATCCGGACCACCAAATGTTCTGGGTCACGTTCCCCGATCATTTGCACGATCCTGTAGAAACCGGGGCTTACCCGATTTCGCTGCGCTACGACCGCCAGAGCAATTACCACTTCCACCCCGACACGGGCGCGATGCTCAAAGCCGATCCGTATGAGAGCAAATCGGCCGGACTAAAGCTTGTGGAAATGTGTTATGGCATTCACACCGGGCAGATCCTGAGCTTGCCCGGCAAAATCCTCGCGTTTACCGCCAGCCTGATTTGCGCTGCTTTGCCCGTGACCGGATTTGTGATCTGGTGGGGCCGCCGCAACAAAAAGAAACCGGCCCAAAAGCACAAAAAGAAAATGGTCGCCCAGCGGGAACCGGAACTGGTGCAGTAACCACAAAATGTCGCAAACAACCATTTGATTTTACGCATTTTACCCAATTTAAACGCCGTACATAATGGTACCTTTGGGTAAATTATTGAATTATGGCAACGATCAATCCATCGGTTAATTTCAACGGCAACGCACAGGAGGCGTTTGCGTTCTACCAGTCCGCGTTTGGCGGTACGTTTTCAAAAATCGTCCGGTTCAGGGACCTGGCGGGCGAACACTTTAAGGTTTCTGAGCACGAAGCAGAAAAGATCATGCACATCGCATTGCCCATCGGCCCGAATATACTGATCGGGAACGACGTTCCTGAATTCATGGGCCCGGTCAACGAAATGGAGAACCGGTCCAAAATCTCGGTCAGCACGCAAAGCCGCGAAGAAGCCGACAAATTATTCACCGCGCTCTCACAGGATGGCACCATCGAAGTGCCGATGAACGAAAGTCCGTGGGGTAGCTATTTTGGCATGTTCCGCGATAAATTCGGCATCGAGTGGATGATTGAATTCGACGCCGGTGCTTGATTGGGGAATCCAAAAAACAAAAAAGCCTGCGGTTAATGCAGGCTTTCTTTTTTTAGGAATCAGTTTCTGTGGACCACCGCTTCCTGCTTCCAGTTCTTGACCGATTCGATTTTGTTGTTTTTGTAACTCACTTCAGCCAGCGTATTTGGGCCAAAAAACACCCAGGTTCCGGTCTTTTCACCGGCTGAATATTCCCCTGCGGCCGTTTTGGCGCCGTTGGCATCGTAGGAAACCCATTGGCCTTCGAGCTTGCCGTCTTTAAAGAATCCGGTTTGCTGCACGCGCCCGTTTTCATGATAATACGTCGCTTTGACCAGCTTGCCGTAAGCCTCGAGCTTAGGTTCTATCGTATGTGCCGAAATCATCCCTGACAACAGCATCGCTCCCATCATAAAGTACTTTTTCATAATGTCGTAGGTTTTAACCGTTTAATCCGAACAAATGTAGCGAAGAATTTACATTAAAAAAACTTTCGCTTAACAATTTGGTAACATTGGGTCAAAACTTAACATTGGAAAATCCAAAAAACGTTAGTAACGTTCATCATCAGGGCGTTGCCGCGCTTGGCCGTAAATTCTAAAAATTGCGTTTTGCGGGCGCGGCCGCGTCATCCGCTGTAGCTTTTGTTCCGTAAACTGCACAAAAGGCTGCCGCTGCTACCGCTAACGCAACAATAACGCATCGAGTTGCCTGACCAGATTCGCGTCAGAAGGATACAACGCCTGCGGATCCAGAACAATCCCGTTGGGCGCTATCAATATAAAATGTGGAATGGCCCGCGGCTTGCACCACGTCGCCCACAAATCGACGAAAACATATTTGCCTTTTAAATCCGACAACTTGGCGAGCCGTCCTGGCTGTTTTCATAGTCAAATGGCGGTGCGGGTTTTCCTTTCATGTCAATGGGCAGGGCCTGGTCCCTGAGCACCCCGATCTCGCGAAATACGTCTTTGTAACCCTCGTCGGCTTCGGCCTCGCGCGCATGCATCAGCTTGATAAATTCCCGTTCAAACCCCAAAGCTTTCATTTGCCTATCAAGCTCCGGCAAACGCGCTTCGAACACGCGCCGCCATCCCGCATAATTGCGGCTGGTTTGGTAAAAGGCGCTGGCTTTGCTGAATTGACTTAGATCGTTGTCGTATCGGGCAAGAAAATTATTTTCATCGGCCCTTTTACCTTCAAATTGAATCGCCTGAAGCACTTTTTGCCCATCGAAAGTAATGGCCAGATCATAATCCTTTTTGAGGAACAATTGTACCCATTCACCTCCATGCATCAAATAAAAAGAGGTCTCCCCAGGCGTGAAAGTGAGCTCGAACCGGGACCCTTTGGAACGCAAAACCTGCCTGAACCCCTGGCTTTGGTTACAAATCACGACCGAATCGCCGTGGCCGTTTTGCACCTTAACCGATAGCTTGGTTTACCCCTGGGCCACAAGTCAGAAAACAAACCATAAAGTACAGCGGATTTTGATCATAAGGTCGGCTTGTTGGGTAACTATATTTTTCTGATGAGAACGGGCAACCTGAGAAGGACATGCCCGCGTTAGCGATGGAAGCGGCATCCTTTTGTGGCGCGAAGCAGAACAAAAGATATAGCGTACAGCGCGGCCGCAGGCAACGCCCCAATTAAAATAAAATTCGACAAAATATTTGACATTTATCCATTAAATTTGCGCAAAATTTTCCACGATGTACAGAAGCCACCACTGCGGCGAACTCAATATTTCGCACGTCAACCAAACCGTCACGCTTGCGGGCTGGGTCCAGAGATCACGCGACAAAGGATTTATGAACTGGGTCGATTTGCGCGACCGCTACGGCATCACGCAGCTGGTTTTTGACGAGGGCCGCACCGATAAAGCTGTTTTTGAACGCGCAAAAACGCTCGGGCGCGAATTTGTGATCCAGGCTACCGGAACGGTCATCGAACGCGAGTCCAAAAATCCGAATATGGCCACGGGCGACATCGAACTGCTCGTAACCGAACTTCATATCCTGAACGCGGCCTTGCTCCCGCCCTTTACGATCGAAGACGATACAGACGGCGGAGAGGAACTGCGCATGAAATACCGCTACCTCGACATCCGGCGCGGCCCGGTGCGCAACGCGTTGTTATTCCGGCACAAGGTGGCCATGGAAGTGCGCAATTTTTTATCAGACCAGGGGTTTTGCGAGATTGAAACGCCTTACCTGATCAAATCCACTCCGGAAGGCGCACGCGATTTTGTCGTTCCGAGCCGTATGAATGAAGGACAGTTTTACGCTCTGCCGCAATCACCGCAAACGTTCAAGCAACTTTTGATGGTGGGCGGCATGGACAAATATTTCCAGATCGTCAAGTGTTTCCGCGATGAAGACCTGCGCGCCGACCGCCAGCCCGAGTTTACGCAAATCGACTGCGAAATGGCCTTTGTTGAGCAGGAAGATATCCTGAATGTTTTTGAAGGTTTGACACGGCATTTGCTCAAGGAACTCAAAGGCGTGGAAGTAGCGCAGTTCCCACGCATGACGTACGATCACGCGATGAAAACCTACGGCAATGACAAACCGGACATCCGTTTTAAGATGGAATTCGGCGAGCTCAATGCGGTGGCCCAACACAAGGATTTTGGCGTATTCAATTCGGCGGAACTCGTCGTGGGAATCGCTGCGCCGGGTTGTGGCGAGATGACGCGCAAGGAGGTAGACGCTTTGATCGAATGGGTCAGGCGTCCGCAAATCGGGGCATCGGGAATGGTATATGTCAAATGCAATCAGGACGGCACATTTAAATCATCGGTCGATAAATTCTACGACCAGGACGATCTGAAGAACTGGGCCGAGGCCACCGGCGCCCAATCAGGGGATATGATTTTTGTATTGTCAGGCCCGACCCATAAGACCCGCACGCAGTTGTCGGCGCTGCGCATGGAACTGGCCACGCGTCTGGGCCTTAGAAAACCGGACGAATTTGCCCCTTTGTGGGTGGTCGATTTTCCGCTGCTCGAACGCGACGAAGAATCGGGCAGATGGCATGCGATGCACCATCCGTTCACCTCGCCCAAGCCAGAGGACATGCAACTGCTCGAAACCGATCCCGGGAAAGTGCGCGCCAATGCGTACGACATGGTGCTCAACGGCAATGAAATAGGCGGCGGCTCGATACGTATCCACGACAAGGCCACGCAGCAACTGATGTTCAAATATTTGGGGTTCAGCGACGAAGAAGCCAAAAACCAGTTTGGGTTCCTGATGGACGCGTTCCAATATGGCGCGCCGCCCCACGGTGGACTTGCTTTTGGACTCGACCGCCTGGTAGCGATTTTGGGCGGACAGGAAACAATCCGCGATTTTATCGCATTCCCAAAGAACAATTCGGGCCGCGATGTGATGATTGATGCGCCATCGGCCATTGATGCTACACAATTGAAAGAATTAAATATAAAAATTGATTTGAAATAAATAATTTTTAGGAATTTGATAAAAATTTAAAGATTTTAATAATTTTTAGATTTTTTTAACACCCGTGCATTGTTATGTCAGTTTAAAGTTTACATTTGTAACAATTATAACTTTTTATTACTACAACTACAATGCGCACAGGTACAGTAAAATTTTTCAATGAGTCAAAAGGATACGGATTCATTACAGACGAAGAGACAGGAAAAGACATCTTCGTCCACGCCACCGGAATCAAAGCTGAGGAGCTCCGCGAAGGAGACAAGGTGAGCTACGAGGAAGAAGAAGGAAGAAAAGGAAAAGTAGCCGCGCAGGTTACCGTACTTTCAAACTAAAATAGTGTTATTTTTGTTGCCTTTGAAACATCAGGCGCTCCGGATACCGGGGCGCTTTTTTTTGCGTTAAATTTTGTGTTTTCCGGCGGCGATTGAAAAAACGTTAACAGAAATGGATTTTTGGTCGCGTTAAATAAGAAATTGCGCTTATTTATAATCAGTAAAAATTAGCGGTTTACAACGTTGTAGTGGGTGGTAAAATGTAAAAATGGGTTGCTATTTCAATACCTAGCGTTATCTTTGTGGTTCAATTTCAATCCAGATTCTAAAGCACCATGCAAACCAGCCAAATCGATTACCTACCGATTGTCATGCAGATGGGACTCGCCGTCGGATTTGTGGTCATGACCATCATCGTTTCGTCCTTCCTCGGACCCAAACGCAGCTCCAAAAACAAGGACAAAAACTTCGAATGCGGGATCGAGTCGGTCGGAAATGCGCGTATCCCGTTCTCTGTCAAATATTTCCTGGTGGCCATCCTGTTCGTTTTGTTCGACGTGGAGGTCATTTTCATGTATCCGTGGGCGGTCAATTTCCGCGAAATGGGCGTGGAAGGCCTGATCAAAATGGGCATTTTCATTAGCTTGTTGCTGGTTGGATTCTTTTATGTGCTCAAGAAAAAAGGACTCGAGTGGGAGTGACAATTATTTTAAATTATAAATTTTAATTGGGGAATGGCGATGCGATTCCAATTTAAAATCTAGGATTCAAAATTTATACTATTGAAACAATGAGCGAATCAAAGATAAATACCAATGCAGAAGCGCCTCCCGGATACGCCGGCGAAGGCTTTTTTGCCACCAAATTAAGCGATGTCGTAGGACTTGCGCGTGCCAATTCGCTTTGGCCGTTGCCGTTCGCGACTTCGTGCTGCGGCATTGAGTTCATGGCCACAATGGCTTCGCATTACGATGTGGCGCGATTTGGTTCAGAGCGTATGAGTTTCTCGCCGCGCCAGGCCGACATGCTGCTGGTTATGGGTACGATCGCCAAGAAAATGGCACCCATCCTGCGCCAGGTATACGAGCAGATGGCCGAACCAAGATGGGTCATCTCCGTTGGCGCGTGCGCGTGTTCAGGCGGAATCTTCGACACTTATTCGGTATTGCAGGGCATCGACAAAGTCATTCCGGTAGACGTTTACGTGCCGGGCTGCCCGCCAAGGCCGGAGCAAATCCTCGACGGCATCATGCGTTTGCAGGATATGGTCAAGAACGAATCGGTACGCCGGCGCAGCTCACCGGAATATACAGAACTGCTCGCATCATACAATATTAAGTAATGGCTTTAGAAAATTCGGTTATACAGCACACCCTTACAGACCAGTTTGGTTCTGCGGTCAGCGACTTTCAGCAAATTCACGACATCCTTACTTTTGAAGTGGAATCAGGTTCCATTTCAGAAGTAATGTCGTTTTTACGCGACAATGCCACGCTTAGGTTTAACTTTCTGACCACGTTGTGCGGCATGCACTTTCCCGATGCAGAAAAAGACCGTCAGTTTTCAGTCGTATACCACATGCACAACTGGATCGACAATGTGCGCATCCGCATCAAATGTTACCTCGGGCCAAATCCTGAAATCGATACGGTGTCGCATTTGTTTGCCAGCGCGAACTGGCAGGAACGCGAAACGTACGATTTTTTCGGGATCGTTTTCAAAGGCCATCCGCAGCTCAAACGCATCCTGAACATGGACGAAATGGTCTCGTTCCCGATGCGCAAAGAATTCCCGCTCGAAGACGGCGGACGCACCGATAAAGACGACCGTTATTTCGGACGCACCACAGACAATTGCTAAAAGTCAACAAAACAGATATGTCAGACTTGTTATTACCACCGGAACTGCGCTATGCAGGCATCATCGAAGCCAGGAAAAATGAGGACGGCAGCGAACTCTCGATCCTGAACCTCGGCCCTACGCACCCGGCTACGCACGGCATCTTCCAGAACATTCTACTGATGGACGGCGAGCGCATCATCGACGGCGAAGGCACGGTGGGCTACATTCACCGCGCATTCGAAAAAATTGCCGAGAACCGTCCGTTTTACCAGATCACGCCACTGACCGACCGCATGAATTACTGTTCGGCGCCCATCAACAACATGGGTTGGTGGATGACAGTTGAAAAGGCGCTCGGCATCGAAGTTCCGAAAAGAGCGCAATATCTACGCGTTATCGTGATGGAACTGGCCCGCATCGCCGACCACATCATCTGCAATTCCGTCCTGGGCGTCGACACGGGCGCACTGACCGGATTTTTATACGTATTCCAATACCGCGAAAAAATATACGAGATCTACGAGGAGATCTGCGGTGCGCGACTGACGACCAATATGGGCCGACTCGGCGGATTTGAACGCGACTGGAGCCCGCTCGCTTTTGAAAAACTCAACCAGTTGCTCGAGGAATTCCCGCCCATCTGGAAGGATTTCGAAGACTTGCTCACCAGGAACAGGATCTTTATGGACCGCACGATCAACGTGGGGCCGATCTCTGCAGAACGCGCCATCAGCTACGGCTTTACCGGTCCGAACCTGCGCGCAGCCGGCGTTGACTACGACGTTCGCGTGATGCAGCCGTACTCGTCGTATGAAGATTTTGAATTCAACATTCCCGTTGGGCAATCAGGCGATACGTATGATCGTTTTTGCGTGCGCAACGCCGAAGTTTGGGAAAGCTTATCGATCATCAAACAAGCACTCGCCAAACTGCCGGAAGGCCCGTACCACGCCGATGTCCCCGATTATTACCTGCCGCCAAAAGATGAAGTTTACCACAATATGGAAGCGCTGATCTACCACTTTAAGATCGTCATGGGCGAAGTCCCGGTTCCGGTGACTGAAGTGTACCATCCGGTAGAAGGTGGAAACGGAGAACTCGGGTTTTACCTGACTACTGACGGCAGCCGCACGCCATACCGCCTGCACTTCCGCCGTCCGTGTTTTATTTATTACCAGGCTTTTAACGAAATGGTCAAAGGGCAAATGCTTTCCGACGCGATTGCGACGCTCTCGAGCCTGAACGTGATCGCCGGAGAATTAGACGCATAATTATGAAACAGTCACACGATATCAAGCAAACGATCAACATCACGCCCGCGCTGATGGATCGCATCAATGAGCTTTTGAGCCACTATCCGGCCGACAAGCGCAAATCGGCGTTGTTGCCCATTTTGCACGACGTCCAGGATGCGCACGACAACTGGCTGTCGGTGGAACTGATGGACAAGGTTGCGGAGATCATCGGCATCAAACCGATCGAAGTTTACGAAGTCGTTTCATTCTATACGATGTTCAACCAGCGCCCGATAGGCAAATACATGTTCGAATTCTGCCAGACTTCGTGCTGCGCCACGCGCGGTGTTGAGGATCTGATGGATTACACCTGCAGCAAGCTCGGCGTCGGCATCGGCGAACCAACTTCCGATGGAATGTTCGAAGTACGCGGCGTGGAATGCCTGGGTGCATGCGGATACGCCCCGATGATGCAGCTCGGTGACGAATACAAAGAGCACCTGACCAAAGAAAAGATCGACCAGCTCATCGAAGATTGCAAAGCAGGAAAAGTCAACCTTTATTACAACGCAGAGTAATGGGTAAGCAAATATTATTAGACAAGATCAACGTTCCGGGCATCAAGACCTACGACGTGTACCGTCGCGAAGGCGGCTATGCATCGGTCGAGAAAGCCCTGAGATCGATGACACCCGACGAGGTTGTAAACCAGGTCAAGGATTCACAACTCAAAGGTCGCGGTGGCGCAGGTTTCCCGATGGGAATGAAGTGGAGTTTCATCGACAAAAAATCGGGCAAGCCAAGACATTTGGTCTGCAACGCCGATGAATCCGAACCGGGCACATTCAAGGACCGCTATTTAATGGAGTACATCCCGCATTTGCTCATCGAAGGCATGATCACGGCCAGTTACGCGCTGGAGGCGAACCTGTCGTACATCTACATCCGCGGCGAATACATGTGGGTGTTCAAGATACTCGAAAAAGCGATCAAGGAAGCGTATGCAGCCGGATGGCTCGGACAAAACATCCTCGGGACGGGTTACAACCTGGATTTGCACGTACACGTGGGCGGCGGCGCTTACATTTGCGGCGAAGAAACCGCGCTGATCGAATCGCTCGAAGGCAAACGCGGCAACCCAAGAATCAAGCCGCCATTCCCGGCAATTTCGGGCTTGTGGCAGAACCCGACGGTTGTGAACAACGTCGAATCGATTTCAGCCGTGCCGTGGATCGTAATGAACTCGGGCGCCGAATACGCGAAGATCGGGACCGAAAAATCGACGGGAACCAAGCTCATTTCCGCCTCGGGGCACATCAAAAAACCGGGCGTTTATGAAATCGAACTCGGCATTTCAGTGTACGATTTCATCAATTCCGATGAATATTGCGGCGGTATGCTCGACGATCGTCCGCTCAAAGCACTCGTTCCCGGAGGTTCATCCGTACCGATCTTACCGGCACACCTGATCTATAAAACAGCCAATGGCGAAGACCGTCTCATGTCCTACGAATCGATGGCCGACGGCGGATTTGCATCAGGCTCGATGATCGGCTCGGGCGGGTTCATCGTTTACAACGACACCACGTGCATCGTTCGCAATACCTGGAATTTCTCACGCTTTTACCACCACGAAAGCTGCGGACAATGTTCGCCTTGCCGCGAAGGAACGGGCTGGCTCGAGAAGATCCTGCACCGTATCGAGAACGGCCACGGACGCGAAGAAGACATTGAACTCTTGTGGGACATCCAGCGCAAAATCGAAGGCAATACGATTTGCCCGCTCGGTGATGCTGCGGCATGGCCTGTGGCGGCTGCAATCCGTCATTTCCGCGACGAGTTTGAATACCATGTGCGTTTCCCGGAAAAGATTAAAAACAGAGACCATTTTGTGAGCGAACCTTTTGAAAAGGTGAGGCATTTGGTTTCGAATGTGACGGTTTAGTCATAAAGTCGTAAAGTCATAAGGTCTTAAAGGCGTTTGACGAACGACAAAATTTGAAATTACAGAATAAGTTGCATTGTCAGGAAGCCTTTCGACTTTAAGACTTTCGACTTTAAGATCAAAAAAATATGAAAGTTACCATAGACGGACAAAGCATAAACGTCGAACCAGGAACCACGATCCTGCAGGCGGCGCGTATGATTGGCGGGGAAAGTGTCCCGCCGGCGATGTGCTATTACTCCAAACTCAAAGGAAGCGGCGGAAAATGCCGTTGCTGTTTGGTTGAAGTTTCCAAGGGAAGCGATGCCGATCCGCGTCCGATGCCCAAACTCGTCGCCTCTTGCGTGACGGGTTGCATGGACGGAATGGAGGTCAACAGCACAGCGTCCGACCGCGTTCAGGAAGCCAGAAAATCGGTGACCGAATTTTTGCTGATCAACCATCCGCTCGATTGCCCGGTATGCGACCAGGCCGGCGAATGCGACCTGCAGAACCTGAGTTTCAAGCACGGCAAATCGCAAACGCGTTTCATTGAAGAAAAAAGAACGTTCGAGCCGGAAGACATCGGGCCGAACATCCAGCTGCACATGAACCGCTGCATCTTGTGCTACCGATGCGTCATGGTGGCCGACCAGCTCACCGACAACCGCGTACACGGCGTCATGGACCGCGGCGATCACTCGAACATTTCGACGTGTATTTCCAAAGCGATCACAAACGAATTTTCGGGCAACATGATCGATGTGTGTCCGGTGGGCGCACTGACCGATAAAACATTCCGTTTCAAATCGCGCGTATGGTTCAACAAACCGTTCAACGCGCACCGCAACTGCACCAAATGTTGCGGCAAGACGACCGTTTGGATGTTCGGGAACGAGATCCAGCGCGTCACGGGTCGCAAAGACGAATACCACGAAGTAGAGGAATTCATCTGCAACGAATGCCGTTTTGACCACAAAGACGTCAAGGACTGGGTCATCGAAGGCCCGCGTAAATTTGAGAAAGATTCGGTCATCAACCAGAACAACTATACGCGCAAACTCGATACGGTGGTGATCGAAACTGAAAAAGGCATTCTCAAAGGCCGCGACCAGGACCGCAAAAAAATCAGCATGCGCCACAAACCGCTCGATCCGCAGGAGGAAAAAGCATTTAAAGAAGGGAACGTATAATGGATTCAGCGATTATCATAGAAAAAAGCATCCTGATCTTTGCAGTTTTTGCACTGACGATGCTTATGGCGATGTACGCAACGCTTGCCGAACGCAAAGTAGCCGCGTGGCTTCAGGACCGCATCGGGCCGAACCGCGCCGGTAAAGGCGGTATTTTGCAGCCGCTTGCCGACGGGCTCAAACTGTTCTCAAAAGAAGAATTCTTACCCGATACGCCCAACAAATTCCTGTTTGTGGTCGGCCCCGCCATTTCGATGAGCGTGGCTTTAATGACCTCGGCCGTCATCCCGTGGGGCGACAAACTGGAGATTGCCGGACGCACCGTGATCATGCAGGCCACCGACGTAGACGTGGCGTTGTTGTATGTTTTTGGCGTATTGTCAGTGGGTGTTTACGGGATCATGATCGGGGCGTGGGCCTCGAACAACAAATTCTCGCTCATGAGTGCGATGCGCGCCTCGTCGCAAATGATTTCGTATGAAGTCGCGATGGGTCTTTCCATCATTGCACTCATCATGATGACCGGCACGTTGAGCCTCAAGGAAATTGCGGCGCAGCAGGCCGGAATGAACTGGAACGTGTTTTACCAGCCGTTGGGATTCATCATCTTTCTGGTTTGCTCGTTTGCCGAGACGAACAGAACGCCGTTTGACCTGGCCGAATGTGAGGCCGAGCTCATTGGCGGCTACCACACCGAATATTCGTCGATGCGCATGGGATTCTATCTGTTTGCAGAGTACGCGAGCATGTTCATCTCCTCGACGATCCTGGCGGTGCTTTATTTTGGCGCCTACAATTATCCGGGCATGCAATGGGCCGTTGAAAACTGGGGCGTCAACATTGCGAACATCATCGGGTTTTTTGCCCTGTTTGCCAAATTGTGCTTCTTTATCTTCTTTTACATGTGGGTAAGGTGGACGATCCCGAGATTCCGTTACGACCAATTGATGCGCTTGGGCTGGCAGATGCTGATCCCGCTCGCGATCGCGAATATTTTTATCACGGCGATTGCGATTTTGTGGAGTGACGGGAAGTTGTTTTAGGGCGGAAAGTCGTAAGGTCTTAAAGTCTTAAAGTCATAAAGTTATAAAGTCTTAAAGGCGTAAAGTCTTAAAGTCTTAAAGTCATAAGGGCGCATGGAGCAGGAGGTGTTGTCGAACGTCGAATGTCGAACGTCGAACGACGAACGAGCAGGTTGGAGAGACTGGCGAACGTTCTAAAATAGCCCCGATGGCAGCGGCATCCTTTTGCGGAACTTGTGAAGCAAAAGATATAGCGAACAGCGGGACAGGTGTGCAAAGAAAGAGCGGACTACTGCTCCTAAAAAATAAAAAAATAAAAACCATGGCATTACAAACGATGTCTTTATCGGGCCGCAAAAAGCAGGTGTCGAACAAAAAGATGACCTTTTTGGAACGGCTCTATTTGTGGACGATCATCAAAGGAATGATGATCACGATCAGCCACCTTTTTACGCGAAAGGTCACGATCAAATATCCGGAACAGGTGCGCGAACGCTCCAAAGTATACCGCGGACAGCATTTGCTCAAGCGCGATGAACAGGGCCGCGAGAATTGTACGGCGTGCGGATTGTGCGCACTTTCTTGTCCGGCCGAAGCCATCACGATGACGGCCGCCGAGCGCAAACCTGACGAAAAGCATTTGTACCGCGAGGAAAAATACGCATCGGTTTATGAGATCAATATGCTGCGCTGCATTTTTTGCGGATTGTGCGAAGAGGCGTGCCCGAAAGACGCGATCTATCTGACCGAATCCAAAGTGCTCGTGCCGTCGCAGTACGACCGTGAAGACTTTATTTTTGGCAAGGACAAACTCGTCATGCCGCTGACAGAAGCCATGCGCAACGCCCAACTTAAAAACGTTAACTGATGCCTACCATTACGCTTTTATTCATTTTGCTCGGTGCCGTTTCAGTCCTTACGGCGTTTATGACGATCTTTTCCAAAAACCCGATCCACAGCGCGATTTACCTCGTGATTTGTTTCTTTTCGATTGGCGGGCATTACTTTTTGATGAACTCGCAGTTTTTGGGCGTTGTGCACATTATTGTGTATGCGGGCGCGATCATGATTCTGTTCCTTTTTACGGTCATGCTCATGAACCTCAACAAAGAGGACGAAGTGCACAAGCCGCGTTTGCAGCGCTGGGCCGCCGTGGTGTTCTTTTTGGTGTTGTGTGCGGTGATGATCCTGATTTTCTTCCAATCCAAGCCAATCGTTGGCCCCTATGACGATTTGGGTACAGATTACCAGTCGATCAAAGTCCTCGGACAGGTACTGCTCGATTCGGACCACGGATTTATGGTGCCTTTTGAATTTGCCTCCGTGCTGTTGCTCGTGGCGATGATCGGCGCGGTGTTATTGTCTAAAAAAGAAAAATCATCATAATGGGAAATGTACTGAACCAGATTGGGATTGAGAATTATATTTTCCTGTCGGTCATCTTGTTTTGCATCGGTGTGTTTGGCGTGTTGTACAGACGCAACGCCATCATCGTATTCATGTCGATCGAAATCATGCTCAATGCGGTCAACCTGCTGTTCGTCGCATTTTCGACCTACCATCAGGACGCGCAAGGGCAGATCTTCGTATTTTTCTCGATGGCGGTAGCTGCGGCGGAAGTGGCCGTAGGACTTGCGATCGTGGTGTCGATTTTCCGTAACCTTGGCTCGATCGACATCGATAACTTAAAGAACTTGAAAGGATAATGGATAATTTAGCTTTACTTTTATTACTGTCGCCTTTTATAGGTTTCCTGATCAACGTTTTCTTTGGCAAAAAGCTCGGGCACAATGGTGCGGGCTACCTCGCAACGGCCGCCGTTGTGGTGTCTTTTGGGGCTACGCTGCTGTTTTTTGCAGGAGTGGCCGCCGGGGCCCAGCCTACAGAAATCAAATTGTTCGAATGGTTGTCGATCGCCAGTTTCAAAGTTGAATTCGGGTTTTTGCTCGACCAATTGTCATTGTTATGGCTGATGTTCGTCACCGGGATCGGATCGCTGATCCATTTGTATTCGGTTTCGTACATGCACGACGATGAAAACCGGCACAAATTCTTTGCTTACCTGAAC
>JAEWLN010000196.1 GCA_023457535.1 Bacteroidota bacterium | reverse complement strand
GTGTACATCCACGCGCGTGGCAGAAGCGTGCTTTAAAATGTTGTTGACCGCTTCCTGGAAAATGCGGTAGATCACCACTTTTTCGTCCACTGAAAACGGGTCTTCCGGCTTGCCATCGACTGAAAATACAAAATGGATCCGCGCATTTTTTTGCAATCGGAGCATCTCGGTCTCAATGGCCCGCACCAGATCCTGCTGGGTGAGCAATTGGTTGTTGAGCGCATGGCTGATGCCGCGTACGGTATCGGACAATTGGCGTACGGATTCGGACACCGGTTCCAATGCGCCACTCATGTGTGCTGAATCCAGTTTGAGGTTCTCGAGCTGGAAGTTGATGTAGGTAAGCTGTTGCCCTGCATCGTCATGCAAATCCTGCGAGATATTGTGCAGTACTTGTTCCTGCGTTTCCATAATGGCGGTATTGAGCGATTTTTGATGATCGAGGTCCTTTTGGTACAGTTGCGCGGTGTAAGATTTAATGCGCGAAAAATATAGGCGGATCAGCACGACACAGAACGAGGCGACGATCGATACGAAAATCATGGCGATAACGATTCCTATTGCGATGTGATGCATGACCGATGGGGTGTTTCGCGGTAAATATAAATGTTAATCAACGTATAGTACACGATGTTCACGAAGTAAATCACAAATCCATAAAGCGTAATGTTGCCTGCCAGCCGGTAGGAGGTAATGTCAGCGCTGTCAAATCCAAACAGCAGGCTCAGGCTTACAAAGAAAAGTACGGGTGCAAAGACGAGCAGATAGTCGTTGGACAAAAAATAATTCATGTTTTCTGCTTTGAGCTGCGAAAAGCTCTCGGCCAGGAACACTAAGGTGTAAATAAGCGCGCCAACGACAAAGATATAATAGCAAAAACCCGATGTCAGGTCCACGGACAGCAATTTGGCCGACGCCACCCCCATAAACATCGCAAATCCTATCCAAACCATCGTGCTGCGCGCGACCGTTCTGCGCAACAGCAACAGCCATAGCGCATTGTGGATGGAAATGCTGATGCTCAGCACAAATCCATTGGGCAAACCGGACACGAACAACCATGAGGTCAGAATTTCCGTGATCAGGCAAACCAGGAGAATGGCCAGCAGGTACCGGTGTTTGGGTTCGGACCAGCGCAACCGCAACAGTGCGTGGACGAACGTGGCCAGCACCAGCAGTTTGATCGGATTGACTAAGTTAAGCATGGCAGATCTGGTGTTACCTCGGTTCGTTGGAATAGTTGTAGAAGCGTTTGGCCGCCTCGAGATAGATGAACGGGAAGCTATGTCCTCTGTAGATCGCTTCGCCGATCTGGATCGCGCTTGTTCCGCTGAGATTATGCACTTGCTCGAGTCCTTTGAGCATCTGGACAGAGAACAATAACGCGCCGCCATCAAAGGTGCTGAATTTCTTTGCCTTCAACTGTCCGGAAGCATCAACGCTGAATTCTACATAAGTATGGTATGCGTCGTTGGCATAAGTCCCGATGTCCTGACCGTCGATGGCCGTGATGATATCGGCGAGGGTAGTAGACTTGAGCCATTTGGTGGCCGGCGGCCCTTTTGGTGAAGGGTAAATTCCTGTGATGTCCTCAGGGTGAAAGATCCGATGGGCATCTACCGTATATTCGCGCGTTGCGGCAAGATCGATGTGCGCTCTGTTGGCTTGGAGCCATTTGGATTTTTTGACGTTCGATCCGTCGTTTGTAATCCTTGCCAGGTCGACAAAGTACAAATCATCCACCTCTGCGTAAACAAGGTCTTCATTTTTGAGCGACGTTAACGGAATGTCTTCGGAAAGCCACGGCGAATTGGGCTTTTTTACCACCACCGTAGCAATTTCATCGGGCTGCGCCGCCTTGCTTTTAGCGTACGGGCCGGTGCGCAGGTAATTGGACTGGCGCGCCTTGATCACACTATCGTCAACTGCTTGTTGCTTTGGTTGTCCGATGCTTTCCGTCGCGGTAAACACCGCCATAAGGATTAGTACATTTCTCATCAGAAAAAATTTTAGGGTTGATAATGGTCAAATATCCAAAATGCACAATAGAAGGCAATAGGGAATTCCCTATCGTAAACAGTGTTTTATCCCCGAACTTTTGCATACGAATGTAAGAAGTTTTGTTACAAAACCAACCTAATACCAATATTTTCAATGCATTATAGTAAAAACCAGACGCCTTTTAGGGATTTCCCCATTTTCGATGTGCAGGAATCGCGTAAATTTGTAGTCTAACCGCCGCGCCCGCCACGCGGCACAAATTTATACCACATGAAAGCCATTGTCGCCAACGCCTACCTGAATTTAAAGGAGGTACCCAACACGCTCTACATTCGCGGTTCATTTGAAACCCAGCGTCCGGACGACCGCATAAAGCTCGTCCGCACCACCCAACCGGCAAATCCCGGATTGCTGATTACGGAAATTATCGTCGTTCCCGGTTCAAAACCTGCACAACACACGGTCAAGCACTTTAAAATGAACCTTACCGGCGACGCGGCGCGAACGTATCGCGAATTTCGCATACGCTATCACAACGGAAAAATCGAAAGCGCCATACAAGACGTGATCGAAGTTTTTGGAAGTCACGGTTCCCACACCCACTAAAACCGTTGCACGGATTTCCATTTGCAAATCCTGTAACGCGCAAAGCGAATCCTATAACGCGGCATCGCGATTTAAAAGCCAACTTTGTATCAAGCCTGATGGCCCATTTAAATCCGATAAGCCATGACCGTCCACAGTTTACTCCTGTTCGAAAACGGCGCTTATACAGAGATTTCGAAGGAATTCGATTTAAGCGTCCACAATTCCATTGTAAGTCCGGCCACGCACAATCTGGTGCAGGACAATTACATGACGTTTTTTTATCCGGCACACAACGATACACAAGTGGTCTTTGAGTATGCCAAGTCGCACAATCTGCACCTGATCGAAGGTTGGGAGCTTTCGCCGCTTGAAAAACGACGCTGGACCAACCTGCCGCCCGAGGAATCCGTGTTGTACAATATGGCGCGCCCGTTTCCTGAAGGTTACAAGATGTTTCGGATCCATTACTGGACGGAAGAGCCGATCCATTGGGAGCTCAATCCGGACGCCGATTTATTCGTATTCAATAGCCAGGAAATCCAATCGATGGTCATGTTCAACTAAACTTTCAATCATGAGAACAATCTATTTTATTCCGATACTCGCCAGCTGCGCGCTCATGACGGCATGTGAAAGTTGCAATAAGAAAACGGCGTCCGATGCGACGGTCCAGACCCATTACACCGATACCACTGTTGTGGCCAGCGATCCTGACACCATCAACGGTTCAAATACCTCCGATGCCGCACGGGTCACAGGCGCGAAAAGTTCAGACGCAACCCCTGGTAGGCGCGCTGCAAATGGTTCCGGAAATGCCAATTCTGCAGCCGATAAATCCGGTTACGGCGCCCCGGACGGCACCGATGCCGAAAACCACGATGGCGATCAATACACGCGAAACGACGCAACGCCAAAGCCAACCGGACCACCCATCAAGTAAGAAATCTTTGAAAACTCCTTTAGCCATCGGTTCCGGTGGCTTTTTTATATAAAAAAATCCCCGAAGGGATTCTTTATTTTTTAACCACAATTACCGGTTTTGCACGGTGGGGTGGGTGAGCGACCACTTTTTTCCGGACGCTTCTGTGTGCGTGCGGATGTTTGTGCTTCTTATGTTTCTTTACATGTACTTTCTTAGCCGGCGGGTCAGAAACAACAATCACACGCGGCGGCGGCGGCGGCGGATCCGGCACAACGAAGACCTGTGCGTTGGCACTCCATCCGAGCAGGACCGACAGGGTCAATAGCAACTTTTTCATGGCTTTGAATTTTGCGTTAATACTACAAAGATCGGGCATCGGTGAAAGAAAAGTTTTACACCATTGGCAGGATACCTTTTATAATTTCTAAGGTTTAAATTCTGAAACTCTAAAAGAAAATTCCATAAATTACTGCACGCCAACCTGTCGTAGTTTTACCACACTGACAAAAGCACAAAACTATGATACCTACAGACTACGACTACAACTACGACCAATTCGAAAACGAGCGCGGCGAAGAAATCGACTATGATACCATTCCGGTCGAAGAAGAGAACGAAATAGACGCTTATAATTTCTATCCCGACGCTGCTTTTTGAAAAACAAAAAAACCGGACTCGATCCGGTTTCTTTTTGGTGCCATCTGAAATCATACAAGATGTTGTCCAATCGCATTTTTTGTTTATCTGGGTTGCATCGCACGCGAGAAAATCATTTACGCGGGATAAGAGGTCATCTGAACCTGATTTCCAAAGGCCGTAAAAATGCGTCGATCAGATTACAATATGGCTCCAGTTTTCACCGCTCTTGATTCGGTGGAGCTGCATTTCACTGATCCCAAATTGCTTGGCGATGATCTTAAGCCGGGTTTTACGGTTGGGGTCATGGATCATTTTTTTAAGCCTGATGACCTGCGTCGCATTGAGCTTTCCGGTAATGCCCAAACGCGGAATTTTGCGTGCGGCAATTACGTGCGGGCTCTTTTGGCCGTGCGCGAGCATATCGACGCGCGTAACCCATTTCAGGTTGGAAACCTGGTCGTTGTCGCGCACATAATCCAGATGGATGACATGGGTGTGCTCCGGTTCTTTAGGCAGGAATAGTTCCCCGACCAGTTTGTAAATAAATAGGTACTTGCATTTCTTTTTACCGTCTGGCAAGGTAATCCGATAGTCAAGTGTCCGATACCCGTCGGCACGACCGCCTTTGAGCTCGCGTCCGTCATAGAATTCGTTGGTGTAGCTGATGAGCCTGCCATAATTCGAAACCGCGTAGCGCATCCGCAGGGGTGCGTCGATTGGTACCTCCTTGAAAATTTCAGAAGGATACAGTTTTAGCATGATTAGTAATTTAGGTAAACAGTGGTATTTGTTTATGGTTTACCAAAACTAAAAATTCTAAGGTAAAAATGGAATGTTTTGGCAAAATCTTAAGGATTTTTTTCAACGAAAACGTTATCGCATGCCGTATTATCAACACGCGGTCGCTTTACCTGCAGATTTCAACCCGCCAAACGCTCCCAATCTAAATATTTCGATATCTACTCCAAGTTCTGAAGCAATTGTTTAAGGTCGATCGCCTGGTCGAAAAAGTCGTGCCATAAATCGCCTTTTTCCTTAAGCCGGTCTGCAATGGTGTGGATGTTGTACCGCCCGAGTTCTAGCGATTCGTCAATTTCATCCCATTCCAGTGGCGTACTCACGCCGGCGCCTTCCCGCGGCCGGAGCGAATAAATGCTCGCCATGGTTTTGCCCTTTCCGTTCTGTAAAAAATCCAGATACACTTTGCCTTTGCGTTTGTCCGGCATGCGTTCCAGACTGGTGATTTTGGGTAGTGCACGGTGTACCATCTGGCTGATCAGATGCGAGAAATCCCTGGTTTGCTCATAACTGTATTTGGGTTTGACCGGGATAAACACATGCAGTCCGTTGCCGCCCGAGGTCTTGATATAAGCAGGCACGTTTAATCGGTCGAGCACTTTTTTGAGTTCCAGGGCCGTAGCCACGATGTGCTTCAAAGGCGCGCCCTTGGGGTCAAGGTCAAATATTATGTAATCCGGATGTTCGAGCGACCCCACGCGGCTGCTCCACGGGTTGAGTTCGATGCAGCCGTAATTGGCCAGGAAAAGCAACGTTTCGCGGTCCTGGCACAATAGCCATTCCACGGGCGCACTGGCCGATTCGGATTTGATCTTTTTGGTTTTGATCCATTTGGGCACCATCCCGGCAACGTTTTTCTGAAAAAAGCCTTCGCTCTTAATCCCGTCGGGGGTGCGGCGCAGCGACTGCGGACGGTCTTTCAGGTAGGGCAGGATGTAATCTGCGATGCTGTCGTAATAGCGCACCACATCACCTTTGGTGATCTTTTCCTTGGGCCAGAATATTTTGTCGAGGTTCGTGAATTCGACGCGTCCTCCCTCAGGTATGGCTTGCCGGTCGTCAGCCGCGCCCGATTTGGACTGGCTTGTTGCCGTCGCATTCTTTTTTACGGTCGTCTTTTTCTTTGGTTTTTTCTCAGCGATCACCGCCGTTTCTACCAAAGGCTTTTCGATGTGCACTGCGTCGGCCTTTTTGTCTTCGCGCAACCCGAGAAACACCGGATGACGCATGATCCCGGTTTCTGTCAGCTCTGAAAACTTGACCTGGGCGATGCGTTCGGGTTTGACCCAATGCACATTTTTTTCTTTGGGCGTTGTCGCAAACGGGCATGTTTTGCGCTCGAGTTTGTCTAATTTCTTTCGCAAATCGCGCAATATCGCCTCGGTGTAGCCAGATCCGACTTTACCGGAATAAATAAGTTCTTTCCCGTCATAATAGCCGCACAATAGCGCGCCGATGCCTACGCGTGTGCCGCTTGGTTCGGTAAATCCGCCGATGACCATTTCCTGTTGCTGCTCGGTTTTGATCTTGAGCCAATCCTTGGTGCGTTTGCCCGTATGATATCTGGAATCTGATTTTTTGGCAATGATGCCTTCGCCATTTTGTTTCTCGGCAAGTTTGAATGCTTTGACGCCGTTGCCCGTGGTGTGCTCCGAATAGACAACGTGGTCCAGCTCCGGCAATACCACCTTGAGAATCTTTTTGCGATGAAGCAGTCCGAGCGCCCGCAGATCGTAACCCTGAAAATACACAATATCAAACACATAAAATTTGAGTTTCCCGCGGTCAGGTTGATCCTCGCGGTTTTGCAGCCATTGGAACCGGCTCTTGCCCTGATCGTCCTCGATCACGACCTCGCCATCGAGGATCATATCGGTTTTAACATTGGCCAAAGACTCGACGATCTCAGGGTATTTTTTATTGAAACTTAAGTTGTTGCGCGATACCAATTCCACCTTTTGGTTATGGATCTGCGCCAGCGCGCGGTAGCCGTCGAATTTGGTCTCAAAAATCCATTGGTCGTTGTCAAACGCTGCATCGGCCAGCGTGGCGAGCTGCGGCTGCCAATCGATTGGGAAGCGCTTGAGTTTGACCGCTTCGGAGAGATCATCCTGGGAAAATTCCTCGCTCGCATCAGATTTGAACACATGCGGTTTGCCTTTTATCGGCTTGGCTTGCGTTTGACTTTGGGCAGATTCGTGTTCGGCATCGGACATTTTTTCTGCGTGGCTATTGCGCCACACCGATTTGCCCTTGGCGATCTGTTCAAAATCGCGACCGGTCAGGATCGACGTTTGGTCATATACGATTTCCGGGCCGGAATGTTCGTCTTTGTGTTTGATCAAAAGCCATTGGTTTTCACCGCGCCCGTGCATTTGGACCAGCGCCCATGAGCCGTGTAGTTTTTGGCCGTGCAACACGATTTTTACCGAGCCGTCCTTGTGCATTTTTTTCATGGCCGCGTTGTGCTTTGTTGCCGGGAGATCACCTTCCGGTTCATACGTCCCGATGTCCCAAACCATCACGGTTCCGCCGCCGTACTCGCCTTTGGGGATGGTGCCTTCAAAATCCAGATAGTCCATCGGATGGTCCTCCACGTGCATTGCAAGGCGCTTGTCCGCAGGATTGCCGGAAGGCCCTTTCGGGACGGCCCAACTCACCAGCACGCCGTCGATCTCGAGTCGGAAATCATAATGAAGGTGCGAGGCAGCATGCTTTTGGACGACAAATTTGAGCTTTCCCTTTGAGGCGCGCTTGACGCCTTTGGGTTCGGCCGTTTTTTTAAAATCGCGTTTCTCGTTGTATTTGCTGAGCGACATGGCTTAATTTTTTATGGCTTTGAGACTTGCCTTGAGCTGTTCAAGCAAATCGTCGCCTTTTTCCTTTGTTTTGGTCTTGCGTCGCTGTGCCACGGCCGGCAGTTTTTTGGTTGGCGCCTTGGCCTTTTTCTGGATCAGTTTGATGAGTTCTTCTTTATAAGTGTCTTTGTATTTTTCCGGCTCGAATTTGTCGGTCAGTTGGTCGATGATCGTCATGGCCATGTCGAGTTCCTTTTTGGTCACCGATACTGCTTTCCCGGGCAGTTTCAACTCGGACGGGTCGCGCAGATCCTGTTCAAACCGAATCTGAACCAATACAATGGCCTCGTCCTGAGGCGTAAGTATGCCTAAGTGTTCTGCGCTACGGATCACAAACTTACACAGTCCTACCTTACCTGATTTTTTAAGTGCATCGCGCAGCAAGGCGTACGTTTTGGCCGCTATCTTTTCGGGTTCGATCAGGTAGGGTTTTTCGAGGTATTTGGAAGGGATTTCGTCTTCGAGGACAAATTCGAAAATGTCGATGGTTTGGGTTTTCTCGGGCATTGCGCGCGCAATCTCTTCTTTGTCGAGCACAACATAGTCGCCGTTCTCCTTGCGGTATCCCTTTGCGATTTCATCCCAAGGCACTTCTTTGCCGTCTTTTTTGCATACCCGAACGTATTCGATCGCACAATGGTCTTTTTTTCTGATCATGTCCAGGTCAACGCGGTGGGTTTGTGCGCCGCTGTATAATTTGACTGGGATATTGATCAGCCCGAAACTGATTGCTCCTTTCCACAATGCTTTCATAATAGGTGTTTTGTACAAATTTCTGCATCGCACTCCGAACGCGATTACATCAATCGGGATAAAATTTACATAAACCTAACATGGTGCTAATTTTGAAAACATGAATTAAAATTTTATAAGGATTCTTTTATAGCAATCGTTGAAATTTGTCGCGAACGTGAGTTAGTGTCCCAATTTATCAGATTTTTTTTCGGGATTTGCTCAAAACCGATTATTTTCCCTACATTTAATGCAGATGTTATGATTACCAATGCCCATAAATTGACTACCACACCTCCAACTGTCGCTTCCCGGAAAATTTGTTTTGTTGTCGATGACGACGAGGATGACCGCGACTTTTTCTGTACCGCGATCCAGGCGATAGACCCTGAGATCCGGTGTATGTTCGCCAAAGACGGACTTGATGCAATTGCTCAACTCGAACGATCCGAGACACTGCCCGACCATATTTTCATCGATATGAACATGCCCCTAATGGATGGCCGGCAATGTTTGGCCGAAATCAAGAAAATGCCACGAATGCGCTCGGTTCCCACTTATATTTACTCTACCTCGGGCAGCCCGAAACTCATCGACGAAATACGGGCCATGGGAGCCAATGAATTCTTAATCAAACCGACAAGCATGGGCGCCCTTGAAAACCTGCTCAAAGAAATTGTAGCGTAAATGACCGAAACTAGCGAGTTGTTTTTAGAAGGCGGCGGTTTGATGGGGAAACTCATCAGAAGCAAGGACTGGACGCAAACGCCGCTGGGCGCGCCAAATCAATGGCCACAAAGTCTCAAAACATGCGTAAGGATCATTCTGACCTCGCGCCAACCCATGTTTGTGTGGTGGGGGAAGGAACTGATCAATATATACAACGATGCCTATATGTCCATCGTTGGAGGAAAACACCCTGAATGTCTGGGACAACCCGCCTCAGAAGTCTGGAAAGAGATTTGGGACGAAGTAGGTACGCGTGCCGCCATCGTAATGGAACAAAACATTGGCACGTATGACGAGGCGCTGCTACTGATGATGGAGCGCAACGGCTATACTGAAGAAACCTACTACACTTTTTCCTACAGCCCCGTGCCCGGCGACGACGGAACCACACAGGGAATCATTTGCGCCAATACGGACGACACGCAGCGCATCATCGGCGAACGCCAGCTCAGAACACTTAAAGAGCTTGCGCGCAATATCCTGAACATCAACAGCAACGCCGAGATATACAAACACGCGCTCGACGCATTACAAGGCAATCCGCAGGATTTTCCGTTTATCGTCCTTTACGAGGCCAGCGATGACGGTAAACAGTTGCGTCTGGTGCAACACCTGCCACAGGAACTGCCTGCTACCATTGCGCCGGAGCACATCAATCTCGATACACAGGCGCAACAAATGCCCGAGATCGCCCAGGCGCTCCGTACGGGCAAAATCCAAAAAGTAACCGGTATCCAGCAGCGTTACGGCGCGATGCCGACTTCTTTCTGGCCCGACGCCCCGTATCAGGCATTGCTGATCCCGATCCTGCAGGCCAACCATGAATTTCCGTTTGCGATTATGGGTGTGGGCGTAAATCCATACCGCTTGCTCGATGAAGGCTATGTGAGCTTTCTATCATTGACCGCCGATCAGATCTCTAATGCCCTGACCAACGCCTATTCGTTCAAGCAGGAGCGAAAACGCGCTGAAGCATTGGCTGAAATAGACAAAGCCAAGACCTTATTTTTTAGCAATATAAGCCATGAATTCCGAACGCCGTTGACGCTGATGCTCGGACCGCTCGAGGAATTGCTCAAAAGCGGGACACAAAACCCTTCAGATCAGGAAAATATAGCCGTCACGCACCGAAACGCCATACGATTGCTGCGTCTGGTCAATGCACTGCTCGATTTTAGCCGGATCGAAGCCGGACGCATGAAAGCCCGATTTGAGCCTGTCTGCCTGGCCGAACTGACTACCAATCTGGTCAGCGCGTTCCGATCGGCCATAGAAAAAGGCGGCCTTTCGCTTGAAATCCACGCCGATATCCCGTCATCGGTATACGTAGACCGGGAAATGTGGGAAAAAATCGTGATGAATCTGATGTCCAACGCGTTCAAGTACACACTCAGCGGCGGAATTACCGTCCGGATGTACGAGCGCGATGACAAAGCGGTAATTGCGTTTTCGGACACCGGTATCGGTATTCCCGAGGACGAAATCCCGCGGCTGTTCGAACGGTTCCACCGCGTTAAAAATGCAGTCGGGCGCAGTTTCGAAGGCACGGGCATCGGATTGTCGTTGGTGCGCGAGCTGGTTGCGTTGCATCACGGGCACATCGAAGCCAGCAGCCAGCACGGGAAAGGAACTACATTTACCGTGACCCTGCCGCTTGGCCATGCGCATCTTCCTGACGATCAGATTGTGTTGTCGTCTGTCGATGCCGATGACATCCTTCCTACGGGACTGCTCGAGGAAACCCATTTGTTGCTGCGCCCGACACCACCTGCTTCATTTGGCCAAAGCAGCCTCAAACCCCGTATTTTGCTCGTAGACGATAACATCGACATGCAACAGTACGTTTCCAAATTGCTCGCGCGCGATTACGAAGTGGCCGTCGCGTCGAACGGACAGATGGCACTGGACGCTATTGCCATGGCACAGCCGGATCTGGTCATCAGCGACATCATGATGCCAGTGCTGGATGGCATCGAATTACTCAAAAACATAAAGAACGACGTGGCGACGCGTAGGATTCCGGTATTGCTGCTTTCTGCAAGGGCAGGCGAGGAGTCCAAAATAGAAGGTTACGATTTAGGTGCCGACGATTATCTGGTCAAACCTTTTTCAGCCAAAGAACTACTGGCACGCGTACAGTCGCAAATCAGGCTGGCCAGGACGCGCAGCCACATCGATGGGCAGTTGCACAATTTATTTTACCGCGCGCCGGTCGCTATTTCGATTTTGCGCGGACCTGATTTCGTTATTGAAATGGCCAATGCCAAAATGCTTGGGATATGGAACAAATCACACGATGTCATCGGAAAAAAACTCTTTGAAGAAATGCCTACGGCGCGCCAGCAGGGCTTTGATCAGCTATTGGAACAGGTTTATCATACCGGCGAGCCGTTCGCTGCAAGTGAAATTCCGTTTGAACAACGGGTCAATGGCAAGCCGCACCGCATTTTCATCAAATTTGCTTACGAGCCGTTGCGCGAGGAGGATGGCACGATTTCAGGCATCATGGTCATGGCCGATGACATCACCAATCTGGTGCAGGCCCGCAAAAATGTGGAAGTGGTCGAAACGCGCAATAAATTGGCGATCGAAGCGGCCGACATGGGGCATTTTGAATGGGACATGGTAAGCGACGAATTTATCTATTCCGAAAGGTTTGCGGAACTTTTTGGTTTTCAGGACCAAAATGTCATTTCGCGCAAGGATTTCAGTTCCCGCATTCACCCCGACGACGCTCCGGTGCGCGCAGAAGCCCATCGGAGAGCACACCAGAACGGCATGTTGTCGTATGAGGCGCGCGTGGTGTATCCGGATGAATCGGTGCATTGGCTGCGTTTTAACGGCAAGATTATTTTTGGCGACGACCATCAGCCGCTCAAAATGTACGGAACAAGCCTCGACGTGACCCAGCAACGGATCCAGTCGCAGGTGCTCGAAGAAAAGGTCACCCAACGCACCAAGGCACTCATCCAGCGCAACCACGAGCTCAAGCTCAGCGAGGAACGTTACCAGCGCATGACAGAAGAGGTGCAGGATTATGCCATTATTGCGCTTGACCGCGACGGAACGGTGCTCAACTGGAACAAAGGGGCGCAAAATATCAAAGGATACCACGAGAGCGAAATCGTCGGGCGGAATTTCAGGTTGTTCTACCGCAAAGAGGACCTCGAGAACAAATTGCCGGACCGCCTGCTGCAACAGGCCGAACAAACCGGGCGATCCATGGACGAAGGCTATCGCGTACGCAAGGACGGCAGTTATTTTTGGGCGAGTATAGCCATTACCGCTTTGCATGACAAGGACAACAATGTAATCGGATTTTCAAAAGTGACGCGCGATCTCACCGAGCGCAAACTGGCGGAGGACCGCATGAAAAAATACAATGCCGAGCTCGAATTCCAAAACAAAGAGCTCGAACAATTCGCTTACGTGGCCTCGCACGATTTGCAGGAGCCACTGCGCAAAATCCAGATGTTCACCGGACTTTTGGAACGGAGTCTCGACGATGAACAAGCCAAAGGAAAGTACTTCTCCAAAATCAGCCAAACCGCCGAACGCATGAGCGAACTGATCCGGGCGGTGCTCAACTACAGCCGCCTCTCGCGCAACGACCAACAGTTTGAACAGGTCGACCTGCAATCGGTGCTCGAGCGTGTACTTGTGGATTTTGAACTGCTGATCGAAGAAAAACATGCCCAAATCACTTACGATGCGCTGCCGGTACTTACTGCCATTCCGCTTCAGAT
>JAEWLN010000195.1 GCA_023457535.1 Bacteroidota bacterium | reverse complement strand
AGCTAAATAGATTCGTTTGTTGAATTCCCTGGCTTTTTGCCAAGATACAATCTTTTCGAAAGATTCGAATTTTCCCATGGCGCGTAAAATTTGTAATGGCGTGTAAAATTTGGCGATATTTATCGTCGTTCGACATTCGACGTTCGACATTTGACTGTCTTAATTCTCATTCTTAATCCAATCATAACCCTTCTCCTCGAGTTCGTACGCGAGTTCCTTCCCACCCGACTTGACGATCTTTCCGTTATACAAAACGTGCACGAAATCCGGGACAATATAATCGAGAAGCCTTTGGTAGTGCGTGATGACGATCACCGCGTTCTTGTCGCTTTTGAGTTTGTTCACGCCGTTGGCAACGATCCTTAAAGCGTCAATGTCAAGACCCGAGTCGGTTTCGTCGAGGATGGCGAGTTTCGGGTCGAGCATGGCCATCTGGAAGATCTCGTTGCGCTTTTTTTCGCCTCCGGAAAAGCCTTCGTTGAGTGATCTTGACATGAATTTGCGGTCAATTTCGAGCAGCTCCGATTTTTCACGGATCAGCTTGAGCATTTCATTGGCCGGCATTTCTTCGAGACCTTTGGCTTTTCGCGATTCGTTGATGGCCGTTTTCATGAAATTCGTCACCGATACGCCCGGAATTTCCACCGGATACTGGAACGACAAAAACACGCCTTTGTGCGCGCGCTCTTCGGGCGCGAGTTCAGACAAGTCCTCGCCGTCGAGAATGACTTCGCCCTCGGTCACTTCATAATTTTCATTTCCGGCAATTACGGCCGAAAGTGTTGATTTTCCGGAACCGTTCGGCCCCATGATGGCGTGTACTTCTCCGGCGTTTACCGATAAATTGATGCCTCTTAAAATATCTTTGTCTTCGACTTTGGCGTGAAGGTTTTTGATTTGTAACATTTTTAATTTGGAAATTGGATAATTTGGAAATTTGGAAATGTGTTCCGAAAATTCAAATCTGTTATGTTTTAGATGTGATAATTATTTTATTTACTATTCTTGAAATATTGTCCAATTGTTCTTTTAACTTTTGAGTGGATGGATATTGCTCTGATAATTCGCACAACTCCAACCAATAAAAGGTTTCTTCAATTTCTTTGGCGGCAATTTTGAATTTATGTATAAAATCCTGTTTGCTCTCCGCATTTTGTGCTTCTCTGACGTTTGCGCCAATCGATGTCCCCGACTTCAGCAATTGATTGGCAATCACAAATTTTTTATTCTCTTGAAGTTCTTCTGAATACTTGATAATCTCGAGCGCAAATTCTAATGTCAATTTGACGATGATGTTGTCTTTGCGCTCCATTTCCAAATTTCCAAATTACCTCATTTTCAAATTACGCCATTTTCGGTTTAGCCGACGCTTCCTTCCAGCGAAATCTCCAACAATTTCTGCGCTTCGACGGCGAATTCCATCGGCAGTTTATTGAGTACGTCTTTGCTGAATCCGTTGACAATGAGCGCAATCGCTTTTTCTGTCGGGATGCCGCGCTGGTTGCAATAAAACACCTGGTCCTCGCCGATTTTTGATGTCGTTGCCTCGTGTTCGATCTTGGCCGACGGGTTTTTACTTTCGATGTACGGAAACGTGTGCGCACCGCAATTGTTGCCCATTAAGAGCGAATCGCATTGCGAAAAATTGCGCGCGTTCTCTGCCCTTGCCGAAATTTGAACCAATCCGCGGTAGCTGTTTTGCGATTTCCCTGCGGAAATGCCTTTGGAAATGATCGTCGACTTGGTGTTTTTACCCAGGTGGATCATTTTGGTTCCCGTGTCCGCTTGCTGGAAATTGTTGGTCACGGCGATCGAGTAAAATTCACCTACAGAATTGTCGCCTTTCAACACGCACGACGGATATTTCCACGTCACGGCCGATCCGGTTTCAACCTGCGTCCACGAGATCTTGGCGTTCTTTTCGCACAGTCCGCGCTTGGTCACAAAGTTGAACACGCCGCCTTTTCCTTCTTTATTGCCCGGAAACCAGTTTTGTACGGTCGAATATTTGATTTCGGCATCATCCAGAGCGATCAGTTCAACCACGGCTGCGTGCAGTTGGTTTTCGTCGCGGCTCGGCGCAGTACAACCTTCGAGGTACGATACGTAGCTGCCTTGGTCGGCGATCACGAGCGTTCTTTCAAACTGGCCCGTTCCGGCTTGATTGATGCGAAAATAAGTGGACAATTCCATCGGGCAACGCACGTCTTTTGGGATGTAACAGAACGAACCGTCTGAAAAAACCGCCGAATTGAGCGCCGCGTAAAAATTGTCCTTTTGCGGCACCACCGATCCGATGTATTTTTGGACGAGTTCCGGGTATTCGCGGATCGCTTCAGAAATCGAACAGAAGATAATGCCTTTTTCGGCCAGGGTCTTCTTGAACGTCGTGGCCACAGAAACAGAATCCATCACAATATCGACGGCAACCCCGGCAAGCACTTTTTGCTCGTCAATCGAAATGCCGAGTTTTTTGAAGGTTTCCAGAAGTTCGGGATCCACCTCATCGAGACTTTCGTATTTAGCCTTTTTCTTGGGAGCAGAATAATACGAAATCGCCTGGAAATCCGGTTTTTCGTACTGGACGTTCGCCCATTCGGGTTCAATCATCTCCTGCCACGCCCGAAACGCTTCGACACGCCAATCGGTCATCCACTGAGGCTCTTCCTTTTTTTGCGAGATCGCGCGAACGATGTCCTCAGAAAGACCTACGGGAAACGTGTCGGATTCGATATCGGTGTAAAATCCGTATTCGTATTCTTTGTTTTCGAGTTCGATTTTGAGGTCGTCCTCGGTGTATTTATTGACTGTTTTCATTGAAATTTTGAAAGGTCAAATGTCAAACGTCGAACGTCGAACGAGGCTATCGTTTAGACATTTGACATTCGACATTCGACTATAATGAAAATGATTCCCCGCATCCGCAAGTCCTGCTTGCATTAGGGTTATTGAACACAAAGCCTTTGCCGTTGAGCCCGCCGGAATATTCGAGGATCGTTCCGGCCAGATACAGGAATGATTTTTTCTCGACGGCGATGCGCACGTCATTGTCAGCGAATACTTTGTCGTTTTCGCCTATCTCTTTGTCGAATTTGAGTTCGTATGAAAGTCCGCTGCAGCCGCCGCTTTTGACCCCTACGCGAACATAGTCTTTAGCCGCATCAAAGCCGTCTTCCTTCATCATGTCGACGATTTTTCTGCTGGCCGATTCTGATACCTTGATCATCGCTAATTTGAATTTGTCTAAATTAAGCTGCAAAGATATCACAAATAAAGGTTTTCGCCGCATCAACTAACATTTTTATAACGGATTGGCTTTCAAATGCTATCGTTTTCCGCCCTCCTTGACCGACCAATCAAAAAACATTTTAAATTGCAGCACAAAACCTCTAACCAAACATTTATGGAAACAATCGATTCAACCCGACAGAATTATAAACTCGGGTTTCACGGAAAAGGCAGTGAATTTTTCAGCATCATCATTGTCAACTGGCTGCTTACCATTGTTACGCTCGGTCTGTACTATCCGTGGGCCAAGGCCAACCAGCTCAAATACCTTTATGGGGAGACCTCGCTGGACGGCGATCGTTTTGCGTTTCATGGAACCGGAAAGGAAATGTTCAAGGGATTTATCAAGGCGATCCTGATATTTTTGACGCTCTACGGGCTGTTGTTTCTATTTTTATACCTGCAGATGCCACTGGTGGGCATTTTGGTGTTCTACCTGGGCATCCTTGCCATTGTTCCGCTTGCGATCCACGGCTCGTACCGATACCGCATGTCGCGTACATCCTGGCGCGGCATACGATTTGGCTATCGCGGCAACCGCAGCGAACTGGTCAAGAATTTCCTGGGCTGGATTTTGCTGACGCTGGTCACCCTTGGCATTTACGGACCGTGGTTCGTAATCAACCTGCGCAAATACGTGGTTGGAAATGTGCGTTTTGGCGACGCCGAATTTGAATACGACGGCGATGGTTCCGATTATTTCATGATCAATCTCAAAGGTTATTTCCTGACCATCATCACGTTTGGAATCTACATGTTTTGGTGGCAAAAGGAGTTGTTCGAATACTACATCGACAACCTTACGCTCAACAAAAACGGTCAGCAGATCCAATTTCAATCGCAGGTTACCGGTGGCGGCTTCTTCCAGCTCATGGTGGTCAATTTTCTGATCATCGTCTTTACGCTTGGGCTTGGTTATGCGTGGGTTGTGACGCGGTCGCTGAACTACTTTTCAGAGAACATCGACCTCGAAGGAACGCTCGACCTCAACACGTTGATGCAAACCGAGGAGAACTACAAAGATGCCACCGGCGAAGATATGGGCGATATGTTGGACATTGATTTTGTGATGTAATGACCAGACAGGCCCCAAGTCTTTTTTACGACGGAAAAACGTCCAGGGCGCACGCGATCGAACTATTCCTGGACACGCAACGCAAGGCGCTTTTCTTCCAATCTGAGACCCAACAATACACACGCTGGGAGCTTAGTGACGTATCGGTCAGAAAAACCGGTTCGGCGCTCAGCATCCAGCACGGCGATGACCCGATCCAAAGCATTGTCGTGCACGACACGCCCTTTGCCGAACTGCTGCTGTCGCTACAAGAAAAGGAACCGTCGCGCAGCTGGTACGAAAAATTACTGCTTGGCGGGTTTGCCCTGCACATTGGGCTTGCGCTGACGATTCTGGGCGGAATCATTGCGGCGTACATTTATTTCATTCCGTGGGTGGGCGAAAAATCGGTGGCTGTGATTCCTGAATCGTATGATACGAAAATGGGCCAGATGTTTTTCCAACAAAGCGTATTGTTCGACAAAATCGACCCCGGAAAGACCCATCTGCTCAACCTTTTTGCCCGACGTCTCAAATTGGGCAATACCAAACCGCTCAAATTCACGGTCGTTGAATCGCCGACGGTCAATGCTTTTGCGTTACCCGATGGCAACATCGTCATTTATACCGGCATCCTTGAACAAATGAAATCGCATGGTGAGCTCGTCGCGCTGATCGGGCACGAGGCCTCGCATGTCAACCACCGCCATTCGATGAAGATGCTGTGCCGGAATATGTCGGGGTATTTATTTGTGTCGGCGATATTGGGCGATGCCAACGGTATTATGGCCACCATTGGCGACAACGTCAACAGCCTGCAGTCGCTGTCGTTTTCGCGCGAATTTGAACGCCAGGCCGATCTGGGCGGATTTGAAATCATGGAGCAAAACCACATCGACCCAAAATCAATGCCCGATTTGTTCTCGCATTTCGGGGATTTGGGTAACTTTATGCCCGAATTTTTGAGTACGCACCCAATGACGAACCAGCGCATTGCGTTCATCAACAGTCTTATCAGGGAAAAGCGTTACCCAATCCGACAAAATCCGCAACTGGAACAACTTTTTAAAGTCTTGCAACAATGACACTTTACCCGATTATGGCCGGCAATTTCAAGCTCGACGGCGGAGCGATGTTTGGCGTGGTGCCCAAAACCCTGTGGAACAAAACCAATCCGGCCGATGCCAACAACCTGATCGATATTGCCGCGCGCTGCCTGTTGATCGAGGACGGCAACCGGCTGATCCTGATCGATACGGGCATGGGCAACAAGCAATCGGAGAAATTTTTCGGCTATTATTCGCTTTGGGGCGATGATACGATCGACAAATCATTGCAAAAACACGGCTTTGACCGAGACCAGATCACCGACGTGTTCATGACGCACCTGCATTTTGACCACTGCGGCGGATCGGTGCAATGGAACAACGACAAAACCGGCTACGAGCCCGCGTTCAAAAATGCGCGGTTCTGGAGCAATGCCGATCACTGGGAATGGGCCACCAAGCCTAATGCGCGCGAAAAAGCATCGTTTTTACCAGAGAATATCCTTCCCATGCAGCAAAGCGGCCAACTCGAATTCATCGCACGGCCCGACAGCGACACAATACTCCAATCGGAACTGGGTTTCGGGATTTTCTTTGCCGATGGCCACACCGAGAAAATGATGATCCCAAAGATCCGTTATCAGGACAAGACGATATGTTTTATGGCCGATCTACTGCCTACTGCGGGGCATTTGCCGCTGCCGTATGTGATGGGATATGACACGCGCCCGCTGCTTACGTTGCCTGAAAAAGCCAAATTCCTGACCGAAGCCGCCGACAACGGTTACTATCTTTTTCTCGAGCACGACGCGCACAATGAGATCATCACGGTCGAAAATACCGAGAAAGGCGTAAGGCTCAGGGAAGTTTTTTCAACGCGCGATATTTTAGGGCATTGATTATTGTTTGACGATACGCGTGGTAAAACGGTTTGAATCAGTAGTGATTTGAAGGAAATAAACCGCCGCGTCATACGCCGACACATCGACACAAACCGTTTCCTGGCTGTGGTCGAACGGCAAGCTCACGGTGCGCCCGGCCAGATCTGTCAGCCAGACCTGCCGCACATTTTGCGCAGTTTGAATGTATACTTTGCCCGAAACCAGCGTCGGAAAGACACGGGGTGCGGCCAGGTCAAACCTTTGATTGTGCAGCGTTCCTACAAAAAGCGTTTGGCTGCTGGTATGCGAACGTCCGCAATGGGTAAGTTCCAGCGAAACAGTATAATTTCCGGATTGCTGGTACGTGTGCTGCGGATTGGCTTCTGCCGAGGTACTTCCGTCGCCAAAATCCCAATGAAACGTTTGTGCGTAGAGTGAATTTTGCGTAAAGTTTGCCATATTCTGGGTAATTTGGTGTGTAAAATCGGAAACCGGATCATACGCTCCGACGAACCAGTTTGGCAATTGGTCGAACACCACCAGTTTTGCTGCGGCTTTGATCGCATTGGCGTCGGTGGCAGAAAGCGTGCTGTTAAAAGTAATATCGACCGGATTTTTGCGCAACAACGCCGCATAAAACGTACACGCTGCGGCATACGTCCCGGCAACCGACGGATGGCTCTCATCGGCCTGATACAACTCGATTTGCGGATGGTGCTCGCGCAGGTAACGCCATACCGCGCCCACCGGCGAGACGATCGCGTCATTGTTTTGCGCAACAGTCATGTATCGCTGCGACAACAAATCGTCCATTCCCTGATACGTACATACCGGCGGCCAGGAAGCGCAATTGCGGGAATCGCCGTTCTTGCGGCCTCAGGTCATATAAAAGACCGTTTGCACCTACCCAAAAAATTCGCGCTGTAACATTTTTCCCGATGGCGTGACCTACTGCCGGAAGATCTGGATGAAATATTTTCAAAATATTTTATTTGATATATCAAACATTAGCATCTATTCGTATATTTGCCAAAAATAACAGCCATGGAAAAATTAAATGACATCGTTTTTTACAACATCGACAAAGCCATCCGCACCTACCGCAACTATGCACAAAAACAGCTGCGCGCGCACGGCCATAAGATTACGATCGACCAATGGCTTACGATCAAAGCCATTTTGGAAAATCCCGGGATCACGCAACAGGAACTGGCAGAAAAAATATTTAAAGACAATGCATCCGTTACCCGGATTATTGAAATTCTGGTCCAATCGGGGTATCTGAACCGCGAAATCAATCCGGCGGATCGGCGCAAAACCATTCTTTCCGTAACCGATGAAGGTCTTTCGATTATCGGAAAAGTACAAAGCCTGGTCGTCGAAAACAGGAATACCGCTTTGGCGGGCATTGCAGCCAAAGACATCGAAACGACCAACCAAGTGCTGCAGCAAATCATCAAAAATTCGCAGTAGCATTCCGCATCCATCAAATCATCAATCAAATCATCATGTTAAAAATCATCCATCAAATCACTTTGCTGCTGCTGCTGGCTATTGCGGCTTTGGCATCGGCGCAAACAGGCAAGATCGCTATATCGGGCGCGTTCAACGCAAACGGCGAACCGGCCACAGAAGCCATCGTATACCTGATTGCCGAGGACCAATCGATCGCAAAAACGGAAATCACGGACGAAAACGGCCGTTTCGCCTTCGTTAATATCGGCAAAGGCCGCTATGCGTTGCAGATGACCCAAAACGGACAAACGCGCTACACAGGCGATCTGTTCGATGCGCAAACGGACCTTGATCTTGGCACCATTCCCATTGCTGCCGCGCAACAACTCGAGGCGGTCACTGTTACCAAAACCAAGCAGTACATCGAGCGCCACGACGGCAAAACGATTCTCAATGTCGAGAGCAGCATTGCCGCCACGGGATCGTCGGCCTTTGAGGTACTCGAGCGCGCGCCGGGGGTAAATGTGGACAATAATGACAACATTTCGCTGCGCGGACGCGGCGGTATCATCGTCCAGATCGACGGCAAGCCCACACCTATGACGGGCGCAAACCTGGCCAATTACCTTCGCGGGATCCCGTCGGGGTCGATCGAAAAGATCGAGTTCATTACCAATCCGTCGTCCAAATACGATGCGGCGGGCACATCGATTATCAACATCCGGATGAAAAAGGACAAGCGAAAAGGCACCAACGGAAGCGTGTCGGCGGCCATCGGACACGGGCGATACATCAAAAACAACAACAACCTGAGCCTGAACCACCGCAACGAGCACGTCAATATTTTTGGAAGCTACAGTTTTGCGTACCGCGAAGGGTACAACGATTTGCAACTCGACCGGAAATTTTATGACGGCACGACCTTTACGGGCGCATTTGATCAGGACAATTACCTCAAACTTACCTTTCGCAACCACACCGCGCGCGCCGGAATGGATTACCGGATCAACGAAAAACACACTGTTGGCGTACTGGTCAGCGGCGTGAGCAACAAATTTACCCCTACGGGCGGGAATTTCTCTGATGTGTACGATGCAAATGCGGTCAAAGCGTCCTTTTTCCGGTCGCAAAGCCACAACCGCGATCATTGGCGGAACTACTCGGCCAACATCAATTACAAATGGGCAATCGATACCACCGGCACGGAATTCACGACCGATCTGGATTACGCGAGCTACGGCAACACCTCGGACCAGAATTTTGACGTTCACTATGGCACCTATGACGCCTCTGTGGCGCCGCTTCCCTATCGCGTCCATGGCGATCTGCAAGGCTCGCTGCAGATCTACGCTGCCAAGACCGATCTGGTCAAACACTTTGGAAAGACCAAATTTGAAACCGGGATCAAGTCCAGCTATGTTCAGACCGATAACGATTTGTTGTATTTCGACCGGTCGTCCGGCGCCGATGTTTACGATCCGACCAAAAGCAACCGGTTTCTGTATAAGGAAAACATCAATGCGGCTTACGCCAACGCCGCGCGCGAGTTCGGCAAATGGAATGTACAGCTTGGACTGCGACTCGAAAACACCAATATTTCAGGGCGGCAACTGGCCTACAACCGCTCGTTTGAAGATGCGTATCTACAGTTGTTCCCAAGCGCGCTGCTGACTTACGCGATGCATCCCAAGCACAGTTTCGACCTTAATTACAGCAGACGGATCCAGCGCCCGGGGTACGATCAGCTCAACCCGTTCCGGTTTTACATCGATCACACCACGTACAAAGAAGGCAACCCGCGGCTCATCGCGCAAACCACACATTCTTTTGAGCTCACGCACGCCTTCAACCAGAAAATTTTCACCACGTTGAGTTTTTCGCGCACCAATGACAACATCACAGACACGGTTTCGCCATCGGTCTCAGAAGCGCAGGTTACCGTTCAGAGCGTGAACAATCTGGACTCGGTGGATATTTTTGGACTGTATTTTATCGTTCCGGTGAGCGTGACCAAATGGTGGGACACGACCAATAACATCAATCTGTACACGGCAAAATACAATGGCAACGTTTCGAACACGCCGCTGAGCAGTGCGGGGAATTTTACGTGGAATGTGTCCTCGAACAACAATTTCAAATTGGGCAACGGCTATTTTGCGGAACTCTCCGGCGAATACCGCGCAAGGGAACGCTATGCGTATGACCATATCGAACCGATCTGGCTCGTGAATGCAGGCGTGCAAAAAAAATTCAACAACAGCACGCTCAAGCTCGCCATGACCGACATTTTCAGGACCAACATCATCAGAGCGCGTTTAGATTATACCGGCTATGAAGAAAATTTTGCAGTAGGGCGCGATTCGCAGGTGGTCACGCTTTCATACACTTACAATTTTGGCCACGGCAATGGTGGGGCGCGCAAACGAACCGGCGGCGCAGACGATATCAAGCAACGCGCCGGCGGATCCAACGGCTGATTGAAATGCCTGACGATCCAAAAGTGCGGCGGCATTGAGCGCCCTTGAAGACTCCGCTGGCACGCCGCACAAATAATTGTTAATAAAAGTATGATTTGTAACAAACTCGGGGTATTTTTGACCAATCCAAAAATTTAACTTATGCAAATCAAACCGATTTTCCTGACTGCTTTTGCGTTGGCGATGCTCACCGGGTGCGGATCTTCCAAAATGGTTGCCACAGCACCAGAAAACATCGATAAAGTCCCACTTAAAATTGCGCCGCTCAAAGAGCCTGACCTCATGCGGTGGAGCCACCTTGACCTAATCAACGACACCGTTCCGGGAATGAGCGTCGACAAGGCCTACAAGGAAATCATCAAGGGCAAAAAAGGCACAAAAGTGATTGTTGGGGTCATTGACTCGGGCGTCGACATCGATCATGAAGACCTCAAAAGCGTGATTTGGACCAATCCAAAGGAAATCGCGGGAAATGGCATCGACGACGATAAGAACGGCTACATCGACGACATCCACGGATGGAATTTCCTGGGCGATGCGACCAATGAAAATCTTGAATTGACGCGTATCGTTCGCAAAGGCGACACCAATTCGGCCGAATACAAAAAAGCGCGCACCGAACTCGAAAACAAGCTCAAAGAAGCGCAGGGCAATAAACAGCAGGTGGATTTCATTTTCAAGGCCAACCAAACCGTTGCCGCACACCTCAAAAAAGAAAATTACACCCTCGAGGAGGTCAAGGCCATCCAAACTTCAGACCCGATGCTGAGCCAGAGCAAACAAGTGATGATGAGCGTTATTGCGCAAACCGGCCCGGACTTCAACAGCGAACTCAACGATTATAAAAACCAGGTCTACGACCAGCTCAACTACAATCTGAACACGGAATTTGACGGGCGTAAAGTGGTTGGCGACAATCCCGACGATATCAACGACCGCAACTACGGCAACAATGTCGTGGCCGGTCCGGATAAAAAAGACGCTTCACACGGAACGCACGTAGCGGGCATCATCGCCCAGGTGCGCGGCAACAAAAAAGGCGGCGACGGTGTGGCCAACAACGTCCAGATCCTCGTGGTGCGCGCAGTTCCGAACGGCGACGAGTACGACAAAGACATCGCGCTCGGCATCCGTTATGCAGTGGACAATGGTGCAAAAGTCATCAACGGCAGCTTTGGCAAATCCTTCTCGCCGCAAAGACAATGGGTGTACGATGCGATCAAATACGCCGAAAGCAAAGATGTGCTGATTGTTCATGCGGCAGGCAACGACGGGCTTGACATCGATGTGGCCGAAAACGAAAATTACCCGAATGATTCTGCCGACGGCAAGACCGAGATCGCCGGCAACTTCATCAACATCGGCGCGCTCAATTATACTTACGGGTCCGGGATGGTGGCCGGATTCTCCAACTACGGCGCAACACAGGTGGATGTTTTCGCCCCCGGTGCCAAAATTTACGCCACCATTCCTAACAACAAGTACAAGTACGAACAAGGCACTTCGATGGCTGCTCCGAATGCGGCAGGTGTCGCGGCGCTGATCCGTTCGCATTACCCCGATTTAACCGCGCCACAGGTCAAGCAGATTTTGATGGATTCCGGTTTGCCTGTCACCACGGTAGTCACATTGGGCGAAAGCGGCGAAAAACGTCCGTTTACAAATGCTTCGAAATCCGGCAAAATGGTCAATGCATACAATGCGCTGATCATGGCATCTAAAATGTCGAAAAAGAAATAAGCTTATTTTATCCATTGGTGAAGGGGTAATTCCCTTCCCTTTTTTATCCGCATCATGAAAAAATTTCTCGTGATTTCTATGCTTTTGGCCCTTTGGACGGGCCTGGCGCAGGATTCTGATTATTGGCAACAGCACGCCGACTACAAAATGGAGGTGGTCGTCGATGCCAAAAAATACCAATACAAAGGCAGGCAAACCCTTGTGTACACCAACAATTCCAACGACACGCTGCGCAAGGTGTTCTACCATTTGTTCAACAACGCGTTCCAGCCCGGAAGCGAAATGGATGCGCGCGCGTCTTCGATCGCCGATCCGGACCGACGCATGGTCACGCGTACCAAAGTGGGCGACAAAGAAGTGCGCGAGAGCCGGATTTCAAAACTCAAGCCGGACGAGATCGGTTATCTGAAGATTTCCAATTTTAAGCAAGACGGCGCTTCGGCGGCCACCAAAGTGTCGGGTACGATCCTCGAAGTCACGTTGGCACAACCCATTTTGCCCAAATCCAAATCGACCTTTACGCTGGACTTTGACGGACAGGTGCCCGTTCAGATCCGCCGTTCGGGCCGCAACAATTCTGAAGGCGTTGAATTTTCGATGAGCCAGTGGTATCCCAAACTCGCCGAATTCGATTTTGAAGGCTGGCACACCGACGCTTATATTGCGCGCGAATTTCACGGCGTGTGGGGCAATTTTGATGTCAGGATCACTATCGACAAAGATTATGTGCTTGGCGGATCGGGGTATTTACAAAACAAAAATGAGATCGGACACGGTTATCAGGATTCAGGCGTAAAAGTCGACCACGGCAAAAAGAAGACACTCACGTGGCATTTCATTGCGCCGAATGTACACGATTTTACATGGGCCGCCGATAGAAATTACCTGCACGATATCGTTAAAGGGCCGAACAACGTCGATTTGCACTTTTTGTACAAAAATAACCCGCAAATCATCGACAATTGGAAAGCGCTCCAGCCGATTATGGTTCGCGTAATGGATTATTTCAACCATTCGGTGGGCGCGTATCCGTATCAGCAATATTCGTTCATCCAGGGTGGCGACGGCGGAATGGAATACGCCATGTGCACGCTGATGCTCGGCAACGGCAAGCTCGAAGGAATGACCGAAACGGCCACACACGAGCTGGCACACGCGTGGTTTCAGCACGTGCTGGCATCGAACGAATCCAAACATCCGTGGATGGATGAAGGTTTTGCGACCTATATCGAGCAGCTCGCGCTCAACCAGATCATGACACCCAAACAGGACAATCCGTTTGCCGAGGTGTACGCCACGTATTACAACCTGGTAAAATCGGGCAAAGAAGAGCCGCAAAGCACGCACGGCGACCGCTATAACGAAAACCGGCCGTATTCGATCGCTTCGTATTACAAAGGTTGTTTGTTTTTGACGCAGTTGGGTTATCTGATCGGGCAGCCGCAGCTCGATCAAACGATCAAGCGCTTTTACGCCGATTTCAAGTTCAGACATCCTGCACCAAACGACATCATGCGCACTGCCGAACGCGTCTCTGGCGCGCAACTCGGCTGGTACCTCAACGAATGGACGCAAACCACACATACCGTGGATTATGCCGTGACGGACGTTACCGAAAGCGGTAAAAACACGACCGTATCGCTCGCGCGTAAAGGACGTATCCCGATGCCGATCGATATCGTCGTGGAATATACAGACGGTTCAAAGGAATATTTTTACATTCCGCTGCGGATGATGCATTATGAAAAACCAAATCCGTACCCGGGCCTCAAACGCACCGTTTTGAGCGACTGGGCGTGGGGAGCGCCGGCCTATTCGTTTTCGATAGCCAAACCGCGCGCAACCATTAAATCTGTAGTGATCGATCCAAGCAAGATGATGACGGATGTCGCTGATCACGACAACAGCTTCCCGCCAGCCGAACAAAAGAAATAGTCGAGAATTACACCAAATAAAAAAGCCTTCCTGAAATTCGGGAAGGCTTTTTCGTAAGCACTAAAATCGAGTTAGTATTTACTTTGCAGAAGATTCTGCTTTTCTTTTTTTGTCTGCTTCTGATGCAGGTACGGTAGTCGTGGTGGTTGATTCTGTCTTTGTGGCTGTTTTGGCGGTACCGTTATCCGTTTTGACAGCAGACTGTGACTGTGAAGTTTCTTTTTTCACTTCAGGCGTCGTAGTTGTGGTTGTGGTTTCTGTTTTGGCTTTCGTTTTGTCTTCTTGAGCCGTGGCGCAAACCCCTACAAGTAACATTGCGCCTAGGATTAAATTTTTCATCTTTTTGTTCTTTAGAAATTAATACTGGTGTTGTAAAATAATTGTTGTTGTAAATGTCTTGGGAGTTTCAATTATGATGCCGCGGCGCGTGTTATATCGATACGCCGCGTCAATTATAGCCGCAATCCTTTGTGTCACGGACGATTGCGCGAATTCAACCTGCGTTTTGCCCATCGTATCGAAATCACCTTCAAACTGGGGATTGTGTAGAGCGGTGTGGAAATGCGCACGTAAAAAATGTAGAATCGGCAAAATACAAATCTTTTTAAACAGGACTTTGTACCTTTGGACCATGGCCAACACCTATTCCAAAAACGAAAAACTAAAAAGCCGCACCACAATCGAGCAATTGTTCTCCAAAGGCAAATCCGTCAGCAAGTACCCGTTGCGATTGGTGTTCGTGCCACAAGCGTTTGACGACGGCTCGAGGATCAAAATCGGTGTTTCAGTTTCCAAAAAATATTTCAGGCATGCCGTAGACCGCAATTATTACAAGCGCGTGCTGAGGGAATGCTATCGGCTTCACAAATCCCATTTGCACGACCGGACGGGCGAATCCTACGCCATGATGTTGCTCTACCAAAGCAAAGACCGGCTTCCGTATGTAGAAATCGAACAAAAAATGCTCGCGCTGTTCGAAAAATTCCACGAGCATACCGCGCGCTAACCATACTTTTTTTGCCGCCATTCGCGTTTTAAAGACAGCCATTCCAAAGGTTTGCGCCCAAATGCGTTTTTATGCGCAAGATTCCCTTATATTTGGCCGATTATTGTTACTTTAGGGTGCATTTTTCCAAACCAATAATTTCAGGTTATGTTCCAGAGGTTTAAAAAGCGGTACGTGCTTCCGGTGCTGGCGGGCGGATTTCTGTTCATCGGGGCGTCGTTCCGCGAAGATTTTTTTGAAGTTGCCAAGCAAATCGAGATTTTCACGACATTGTTCAAGGCCGTCAACAGCAATTACGTAGACGATACCAATCCGGGCGAATTGATGGACAAAGCGATCAAAAGCATGCTTGCCGATCTCGATCCGTACACCAATTACTTCAACGAACAGGACGTCGTCCGATTCAAGATAAACAACACCGGCGAATACACCGGCATCGGCGCTATGATCACGCGCAAGGAAGGCAAACTGATCATCAAGGAACCGTACAGGAATTTTCCGGCCGATAAAGCCGGACTCAAAGCGGGCGACGAAATCATCCAGATTGGCGACGTCGTCCTGGCCGATTTCAAAGAAGACGCCTCACAGCTCATGAAGGGCGCCAAAAACACCAAGGTCGACATCAAGTATATCCGACAGGGCAAAACGATGAACGCGCAAATCGTGCTCGATGAAGTGGAGATCGACGCCGTTCCGTTCTTTTCCAAAATCGACGACAAAACCGGCTACATTGTGCTCACGCAGTTCAACCGCAAGGCGTCGCTCGAAACCAAGGAAGCGCTCGAAAAACTCAAATCGCAGGGCGCCGAGCGCATCATTCTCGATTTGCGCGGCAACGGCGGCGGATTGTTGCACGAAGCGGTCAATATCTGCAATTTATTCGTCCCGAAAAACGAGGTCATCGTCACGACCAAATCGAAAATCGACAAACACAACAACAGTTACAAAACCACGCGCGACCCCATCGACACTGAAATTCCGCTCGTAATCCTCGTGGACGGAAAAAGCGCATCGGCCTCTGAGATTGTAGCCGGCGCGCTGCAGGATCTGGACCGCGCGGTAATTGTCGGAAGCCGCAGTTTTGGGAAAGGCCTTGTACAGCGTCCGGTTGACCTGACGTACGGCACGCAGATCAAGATTACAATTTCGCGTTATTACACGCCTTCCGGCCGATGCATCCAGGCGCTTGATTACGCGCACCGCGACAAAGACGGCAAAGCGCTCCGCACGGACGCGACCAAATACAATGCATTCAAAACCCGCAAAGGGCGCACCGTTTACGACGGTGGCGGTATCCAGCCCGATATCGAGCTCGAGGAAACCAAATTGAGCACCATCGCTGACGCACTCGTGAAAAACGATGGCATTTTTAATTATGTAACCGATTATTATTACAAAAACCCAAGCCTCGGCACGGCGATCCCAACGATCTCAGATGCGGATTTTGCCAATTTCAAAGCATTCCTCAAAAAGCAGAATTTCTCGTTCGACACCGATACGGAACTCGCGCTCAAAAATACGCTCAACGTGGCCAAACGCGAAAAAATCGACGCCTCAATCATGGCTGAATACCAGCAATTACTCGCCGCGCTCCAAAAGAGCGACGAGAACCAGCTCAACCTGCATCAGAGGGAGATCAAAGAGTTGATACGCGACGAAATCATCAAACGTTACCAATACAAAGAAGGATTATACCAATATTACACCAAAAACAATTCGGAAATCAAAAAGGCGGTCGGCATTCTGGCCAATATGCCTGAATACAACAGAATCCTCAAAATATGATCAAATTCTTAAAATGGCTGCCGCTGTTTTTGTGCGCGGCCGCATTTGGGCAGGAAGAGATCGTCTACTCCGTCTATTTTGAATTCAACAAATACACGCTTGACGAAAACCAGGGTAATGGCGTGGTCAATTTCATCCGCACTGCCGATTCCACGCGTATCGAGTCGATCCAGATTTACGGCTATACGGATGACATCGGCAAAGAAGCCTACAATTTCAAATTGTCCACCAACCGCGCCAATACGATCCAGGAAAGGTTGGTCAATAGCGGGATCAGGAATAAAATCATCGTAACGATCGAAGGCAAAGGCCGCATCCTGATCGAAGATGACATGGTAGAAAACCTTCCGGAAAGGCGCTCCAAAAACCGCCGCGTAGACGTGGTGATCAACCTTAAGCCGCTGCCCAAGATTGAAATTCCGGGATTCTTTACCAACATACAAAAGAATCATGTGGTTGGCGATCACATTTACCTCGAGAACCTGTTATTTGAGCGCGGCAGCAGCAAACTGACGTTCGAGGCCAAAACGCAGCTCGACAAAATCGCAAAGTTGCTGCAAAAATACAAATCGCTCGAATTCGAAATCCAGGGACATGTGTGCTGTACGCCCCCATATCAAAAGGAAGCGATCGACTTGGCCACGCGCAAACGCCACCTTTCGCAAAACCGCGCCGAGGCCGTCTTCAAGTACCTTGCGTTCAAGAAAATCCCAAAAAAGCGCATGACGTTCAAAGGTTATGGCAACACCGTTCCGCTCGGCAAAGGATCAGAGTATGACCGGCGCGTCGAATTGGTGATTACCAAAATTTAGCGAAGCATCCGGATGTGCGGGATGTCGTCTTCGAGATACCCATCGCTTGTTTGCCAAAAGCCGTGTGCCTCATAGAACGCTTTGAGGTATTGCTGGGCTGAGATCTCGATGGTGTTGGTTCCAAAATGCGCCGCTACTGCAGCAATGGCCGCGCGCATGAGTTCATGTCCCCATTTGCGGTCCCGGAACGCGCCGGATACCACTACCCTTCCAATAGACGCATGAGCGAAATAATCGCCGGGTGCAAACAAACGCGCATAAGCAACCATTTCGTCGCCATATCGGCCCAGTACGTGCAATGCATTTTGGTCTTTGCCGTCGATGTCGTGGTAAACGCAGTTTTGCTCCACTACAAACACCGCGCTGCGCAATTGGAGTATTTGGTATACCTCAAGGCCTGAAAGTTCATTAAATCGCTTTATTTTGAATTCGGGTGCTGTCATTTTCGCTTGGTTCTTTTTTGATGGAATTCCACCGATTTGATGATTGATTCGAGCTCAAACATCAAATCGCGCTTTTCCCGAGATGGTGCATAAACAAAACCCTCGAGTATAAGCACGCGACGGTTTGGCCGGTCGACAATGGCGTAATTGAGAAACGGGCCGGACATGAAATCGTTCTGGAGTTCCCACGTACCGCGGGTTTCGTATGCAGGCTTGTTTTTGATCCGGACGTTTGACAGATACGGCGCATACGATCCTTCGGTAAGCATTTTAGATCCGGGCACCGTTCCGCGTATGTACAAATTCCCGATCGAATCGCGCACGCGGATGATATTGCTCGTTAAGTCCTGCGTATTGCGGATGGCCGAAATCGGCAGCTGATAAATAAGCAGGCTGCTGTTGCCGCTGGTCACTTCTTTTTTGTACCACATGAACCGCCGTTTGCGCATCACGAGGTTGAATCCTTTGGGAATGTGCAGCGATACGTTGAATTTTTGGGTGATTTTTTGGGTGTTGACCAAAGAAGTGTCGATGATCTTTTGATTGGCCGCAATCTCAGTAGCGCGCATTTTTTCAATGATCTCCGGCGCATAGGACTCGATCAGGTTCAGCACGGCCGCGGCGGTCTTCCCCGAGATGTGAAATACATTCTGCGGCGTTGCGAATTCATTTTCGATCAGTTGGAATCGGTTTTCTGCTTCCTTCTTGACCACGATAATGTTGCGGCTGTTGGTCGTAAACCCTTCAAGCAACCTGATCGGATACTGGTTGATCGTAAACAACGGCTCTTCTTTGGGAAGCCCGATGACCGGAGACGCAAATTTGTTGCGGATGCTGTCGCCCACCACGCCGTTCCACAATTGGTCGTCGATGATTACAGAAATGGTATTGATCTGGCCCGTGGCTTTTTTCTGCGCGCTTTTTTCCTTGCACGAAAACAGCAGGACCGCCACTATCGGCCATAAAAAAAGGGCTTTTTTCATCATTTTTTAAAATTCTGAAACAAGCCCTAAATTTAGGTACATTATTTTACAATCAGCCGCTAATTTTCAATTTCATGCCCGGTTTGAGCGAATTGCCGCTGATGCCGTTCCACTTTTTGATATCAGATACGGTGATGCCTTTCTTTCTGGCGATGCTAAACAATGAATCGCCCTTTTGCACCAGATAATGGTCATCGGCTTCCATTTTTGACTTTTCCTTTTTGGCCGGACGTTCCGCAACCGACGCATTGGTGTCGACCACCAGTTTCTTACCGACGGTCAATTTGTCGCCCGGTTGGATGTTGTCGTCTTCGAGTTCATTCCACTCCTTGAGGTCAGACACCGCAACACTGTTCTTTTTGGCGATCAGACCCAGGTTGTCGCCTTTCTGGACGATGTAATCCAGGGTTTTGATCTCCGTTTTTGGCGCCTCTTGTTCCGCTACCTCTGTTTCTCCGGCGACGATATCGGCCACTTTGAGTTTACTTTCGAGTTTTACGGTGTTGTCCGACAGGTTGTTCCACTTTTTAAGATCGTCTACAGACACATTGTACTTTTTGGCAATCGCGCTCAGGTTGTCGCCTTTTTGAACGATGTAAAAATCCGATGGCCTGTCGTCATTTTCAGACTCGTCCTTTTTGACCTTTTCGTTGACGGCCACGGCGCGATCCGATTTGATTTCCTTGCGGACGGTGGTCACAACGCGTTCTTCCTTGACAATTTTAAGGTTTTGTCCCGCCTGGACGGTATTGCTTTTTAGTTTGTTCCATTTTTTAACATCGGCAACTGAGACGTCATACTTCGATGCAATAGCGCCCAGATTGTCGCCCCGCTTGACCTTGTGGAATTTGGTGACATCTTTGACCGATATTACTTTTTCCTCTTTGAAATTCCTTGGCTCTTTTACCTCGGCAACAGCCACACTGGCTGTAGTGTCGGCAACAATCGCAGGCTTGGCCTTTTCCTTTTTGGACGCTACGGCCACACGCTGGTCCACTACGATCTTGAGGTTACGACCCAACGGCACCTGGTTGCTTCTGAGCTTGTTCCAACGCTTGATTTCAGATACCGACACATTGTAGCGGTCTGCAATCTGGCTCAGGTTATCGCCCCGGCGCACCTTGTGGTACTTGGTACGCGAGACCACGTAGCTGTTGGCATTTCGGGCCGAATCGCGCGATACCAATCCCTGCAGCGACGAGGAATACGGTCGTTCCCTTTTGTTGAGCTCATGCTGCACATAAGCGTACACTTTGTCTTCGTTGGACGTGAAAATGGCAATCTTATCAAGCGGCAGACGCAATGCGTGCATTTTGTCCTTATAAGCCGGAATCACACTAAGCTTGTACGACGGATTGAGCATTTGCAACTGCGATACCGGAATATCGAGCAGATCCGAGAGTTGCTTAAACGAAATTTGTTGTTTGACCATGATCGTATCGGTCTGGAAATGTTTTACCAACGCGCGGTCCGGGACAATCCCGTGCTCTTTGTGATAGGTGTAAATGTACATGGTGGCCAGGAAAGCCGGTACGTAACCCGCCGTTTCATTGGGCAGGTATTTGCGGATATTCCAGTAATTCTGCTGACCTCCCGAGCGGCGGATCGCTTTGGCAACATTGCCCGGTCCTGAATTATAAGACGCCAGGACAAGATCCCAATCGCCAAAAATCTTATACATATTGGTCATGTATTGTGCCGCAGCTGCGCTTGATTTGAGCGGATCGCTGCGTTCGTCGACGTACGAATCAATGCCAAGGTTGTACTGCTTTCCGGTCTGGTACATGAACTGCCACAAACCGGTGGCGCCAACGCGGGATACCGCGCGCGGATTCAGCGCCGATTCGACGATCGCGAGGTATTTGATCTCCAGTGGCACATTTTGTTTGGCCAGCGCCTCCTCGAACATCGGAAAATAATATTCTGAAATGGCCATCAGGCGCTCGTACGCCCGCTTGCGGTTTTTAAGGAACGACTTGATGATGTTTTCAAGTCCGGGATTGTATTCGATGTTGAACGGCGACTTGGCGTCCATCTCAGCCAGACGCTGCTTGAGCAATTCTGTCGACAAATCGTAGTCTACTTTTTCATCGAGGTTGATGGTTTTGATGTCGTTGGCCAGATCGTTGTAAATGTCCAGGCTGACGAGCTCCTTCATCCACAAAC
>JAEWLN010000194.1 GCA_023457535.1 Bacteroidota bacterium | reverse complement strand
CTGTAACGCAGTGAAAGCAAGATAAAGGCGAAAGCGGGAAAAAGCTCCTTCAACCAAAAATACCGTTTGGCATATCGTTTGTAAGGCCGGTGAGCAAAAGTACAGAATTCGGGCTTTATAAAAAATTAAGAATTAATAATTTGCACATTGACTAAAACCGACTATTTTTACTTACCTAAAATTAAAATTTAACCCAATGAAATCAAGACTATTTTTCCTGCTTGCAGTATCGTTAAGCCTTGGCGCGTGGGCGCAACCTAAAATCGAGTTCCTGGCCAAGGACAATACCATCGATTACGGCAAGGTTTCCAAAGATACTGACAGCGGACTGCGGACGTTCGAATTCAAAAACACAGGCGATCAGCCGCTGATCATCACCAACGTACAATCTACCTGCGGTTGTACGGTGCCTTCCAAACCAAAAGAACCGATCTTGCCCGGAAAAACCGGAAAGATCGACGTTAAATACAACATGAACCCTGGCCCGATCAGAAAAACGATTACCGTAGAGTCTAACGCGACCAACGTAGAAGGCGGCCGGGTGGCGCTCAAGATCAAGGGCGATGTGATTGCCAAGGAAGAGCCAAACATCCTCGAAAAGAAGAAAGGCCTCCCGACGAGCGACAATTAAGAAATCCATTGATGAAAAAGGTTCCGGAAACGGGGCCTTTTTTTTTGCGGCTTTTGTCCTTTAGAGGATCGCTTTGAGTTGGAACCGGAATTTGAGAATCTGGCCCAAACGATCCACCTCTATATAAATCCACTTGCCTTCCTCCGATTTGAGCAGGTTGTTGATGCCTTGCAACGTGAGTTTGTGCGCCTGCGTGCCGTTGATGCTCACGACAATGTCCCCTTTGAGCAAACCGCATCGTTCCGCCGGCGAATCTTTGCGGATGCTCGAAATGGCAAATACGGGTTTGAGCGTGAATTTGTATTTGAAATTGTCTTTTTTATTTCCCGATTCGTCAAACGCATATTGCTGAAAAACCGTTTTGACCGCAACGGTCTCCTGCACCCACTGCGCGCCCTGGTGCTGAAGTTCGATACCGCTCATGTTGTAGTGGAATGCCTCGCCAAAGGTTCTGCTCTGCCGGACATAAAGCATTTTGTGTGCGTAGTCCATCACCAGATCGAACCGCCGCAACACCTCCCCGCCTATCGAACCGGCGCGTTGGGCAACCATATTGACACTTTTGATGGAAGCCGAATCAGGAAAGGCAATAATGGGCTTCTCAAACGTGAACGCGCCCATGGCCAAACGCTCAATGCGCGCGCGACGGCCAAAAATATCGCCGCTGAATCCTTTGCCAAGGTAATCTTCAAAATGGACGCCCGGCACGTCGAATTTACGGCCTTCGAACAACCACAAGGCATCGCTGTTGCCGAGGTCGACGAGCACTTTGGCCGGTGCGGTTTGCGCCCCGCATGTGACATCGGCCATCAGGTACGGCTTGCTTTTTTCGATCGTGAGCGGCAGCGCGGTGTATTTGGCGCTGATCTTGCGCCGGCGTTTTTGGGTGTCGCGAAATACCACCAGCCGGCGTTTGTCGTAATCGATCTCTACCAAATTATCCTTGAAAAAGTGATAACCGATGATGCCGTTGACGGGAATCCCGACATGTGAGGAAAAATTAAAACTCTCGTCGAGCACAATATACAAATCGTGCGCTTTGTCCACCATGCCCGATACGGCCAGTTCATTGTTGGCCGATTTCATGCCTTCTATGGCGTCGGCACTGCCCAGTCCGCGCAGCATGATTTTTTGTACGTTAAAGAATTGCACCTCGGCTTTGTCTTCCAGGCTCAGCAAAATGGTTTCTTCGACGCCTGTGTCGAGCAGAAAATTCAGTTCGACGCCGTTGACCGTAACGGGAATAAAGATCAGATTGTTAATCAATTGAAACGGAATGACAACCCTGTCCTTGTGGTTTGGAAACTGAAAGCCTTTTTGGGCGTGCAGCATTTGTGACAGCAGCAAAAATGCAACAAAAATCAGCTTCGGACGCATAGGGTTCGTTTTGGTTAAAAGTAAAAAAAATATACCAACGCTTGGATGCAATTAGGTGCAAAAGAGTTGGCTTACACTTAAAAAATTCGCAAATTTGCGGTTCTAAAATCGCTTATCATGCCAAAAGTTTCGAACAAAGGAAAACAAATGCCTGAATCGCCAATCCGCAAATTGGTGCCGTATTCAGAAACTGCCAAAAAGAAAGGACACAAGGTGTACCACCTCAATATCGGCCAACCCGACATCAAAACGCCTGAAGTGGCGCTTTCGGCCATCAAGAACAATACGGTCAAGGTACTTGAATACAGCCATTCGGCGGGTTTTGAAAGCTATCGGACCAAACTGTCCCACTATTACAAAGGCCACGGCCTGCCGGTAGAAGTGGCCGATATCATCATTACCACTGGCGGGTCTGAGGCGCTGATGTTTGCGATGGGTTCCACAATGGATCACGGCGACGAAGTGATTATCCCTGAGCCGTTTTATGCCAATTATAATGGATTTTCGACCGCATCGGGTGTAAACGTAGTGCCGGTCATTTCGACGATCGACACCGGGTTTGCACTGCCTCCGATCGCCGAGTTCGAGAAACTGATCACGCCCAAAACCAAGGCCATCCTGATTTGCAACCCCGGAAACCCGACGGGATACCTGTATTCCCGGGAAGAAATCATGCAATTGGCTGAAATTGTCAAAAAGCACGATCTGTTCCTGATCGCCGATGAGGTCTACCGCGAATTTACCTATGACGGGGACAAGCACTTTTCAGTGATGAATGTGCCGGGACTAGAACAGCACGCCATCATGATCGATTCGGTGTCCAAGCGTTACAGCATGTGCGGTGCGCGTATTGGCTGCATTGTTTCTAAAAACAAAGAATTGATGGCCGCTGCGATGAAATTTGCACAAGCGCGCTTGAGTCCGCCGACATTTGCCCAGATTGCAAGCGAGGCCGCACTCGACACGCCCCAAAGTTACTTTGACGAAGTGATCACCGAATACCGCGACCGACGCGACACGCTTGTAGCCGAACTCGAAAAGATCGACGGCGTAAAGGTGGCCAAACCCAAAGGCGCATTTTATTGCATCGCCCAGCTTCCGGTGGACAACGCCGACGATTTCGCCCAATGGCTGCTCGAATCCTATGCCCTGGACAATGAAACGGTCATGGTTGCTCCTGCGGCGGGCTTTTACTCCACCCCCGGCGTCGGGCTCAACGAAGTGCGCATTGCGTATGTGCTCAAAAAGGAAGATCTGGTCCGATCGGTGCAGATTCTCAAAGAAGCACTTGCCGTTTACAACCAGCGATAAACGCCTGTCCTGAAATTGTCAAAGTCCCTTCATCGGGACTTTTTTTATACCCGATACGGGCAAGCACAATAACCCATCATCATACAAAAAAAAGGCTGCCCATTCAGACAGCCGTTTTTCATGTGAATTAACAATTATCGCTTGATCGAGAAGTGCGCTTTAAATTCCTTGCGCATGCCCGCCTCGTCGTTGTAGTACAACCTGAACCAGTAGTCAGTGGCAGGAACCGGCTTGCCGTTGACCGTTCCATCCCATCCCGCACCAAGCGGACTGATTTGTTTGAGCAATTTGCCGTAACGGTCAAAGATTTCGATTCTCGCATCGTCCTGGTTGCCCAGCAACATCACATCCTGGATGTTCCAGGTATCGTTATAGCCATCGTTGTTCGGCGTAAAGAACCTCGGGTAATCAATAACGATGATACTGGTGCCCAATTCGCCGCAACCTATTTTGTCGCGCACCAAAAATTGATGCTCACCCGATGGCAGGTTGAAGAAATTGTTACTGTCTTGCCAGGCACCGTTATCTACCTGGTATTCGTAATTGCCAACAGGAAGCGCAACAACAGTTACCACTTGCTCCTGTGAGAAATAAGCGGACGCCGTAGCCACTACAGACACTGGTGGCAATGAAGTCACAACCGTCGTGGTTTGGGTTTCATAACACCCGGTCAACGTGTTGGTTACTTTGACCGCGTATACGCCAGGTGCCGTAGCGGTGTAGCTGTTTCCGGCAGCTGAAGGTATTACGCCATTGGCATCAGACCATTCAAAGGTGTGGTTGGCCTGTGGCAAACCGGTGGTCAGTACGGTTGATGAACCCGGAACCGGAAGTCCGTTGCGATCGACACACACAAAACCATCTGTTGGCAGGGAAATGATTGGCAAAGGATCGACAACAATTCGCACCGGTGCTTCGCTGTATCCGCATCCACCCTGGGTACGCACGACAAAGTCGAACGTTCCGGACTGTGTCGGGATGCCGCTGATCGTGAAGGTTTGCAACGTTGGATTGTAGCTTCCGCTGATGCCTACCGGAACCTCGCCTGAAAAGATGAACGCCCCTGTAGCGCCATCAGCTACCGTAAATACAATGTTGTCAAGTGCTTCCTGATCCATACACAAACGCTGGTTATCAGTATTCGCTGCAGAAGTCAAAGTGATCGACGCAGACGGCGTGATCGTAATCGTACCGGTCATGCTCGCATAAGGAAGACAACCGCTGTTGTTCGAAACCGTATAGGTGTGCGCACCAATTACCGTGGAAGCGCCCGTGATTTCGAAAGCCCCGCTAACCGGGTTAACCTGGCCTGTAATTCCTGCAGGAAGTCCTGTAACGGTTATTGTGGTCATCGCATTACCGGCCATATAGGTAATTGGCATGATCGCCACGCCCTGACAAGCCGGTTGGTTGGTTGTCGCAAGTGGTGAGGTCAGCGCCAGCGTATCAGGTGCCGTTACCTCGATTCTACCCGGAAGACTGGCTTCAAGACATCCGTTTACGGTAAAGGTCGAAACCGTGAAATTAAATATACCGGCCTGCGTAGGTGTACCGCTGATCATAAACACCATGCCGCCCGCGTTTGGCGTAAGGGTCACCCCTGCCGGCAATGCCCCTGCACTGATCTGGGCACTGGTTGCGCCATTTGAGATGGTATAAAGTATTGGCGTGATCGCCGTGTTGATACAAAGTGTCTGATTGTCCGATCCTGATGGACCAAACGTCAGCGTCGCGTTCGGCTTGACAGTCATCGTAACGGTAATGCGGTCTTCCGGAGGACATGTTCCGCCCGTGGTCACGATGTCAAAACTATAACTTCCGGCCAGTGTCGGGATCCCACTCAGCACAAAGTTGTTTGCTGTTCCGGCTGCAAAAGACAATCCTGCAGGCAATGTTGTAGCCGGATCGATCGCAAGACCTGTGGCGCTGCCGCCAAAAGTATAGCTCGCAGCCGTCATCGGCGTGGCGATACAAACATCTGGCAAGCTCGCTGTTCCTGCCACTGTTGGCAGTGCGATGACGGTAACAGTTTCCTGTGCCTGACATCCGTTGCTATCGGTAAAGGTAATGATGGCCGTTCCCGCCGCTACGCCTGAAACCTGACCCGATGCATTGACCGTGGCCACTGCAGGATCTGATGAAACCCATGGCGCGGTTGCCGCTGGTGCCGCGCTGCTGCCAAGTGTCGTCACAGATCCCACGCATACATTATAGGTGCCGGTAATCGCAGGCAAGGCATTGACGGTAATGGCCTGCGTTGTCGTACAGCCGTTGATGTCCGTATAAGTGATGTTGGCCGTGCCGCCGATGATTCCCGTTACGGTTCCCGTCGCATCGACAGAAGCTACGGCCGGTGCATCAGATACCCAGGCGTTGGTCGAAGCCGGTGTGCCCGATCCGGTAAGTGTCGTGGTCGAAGCCGCGCACAGTGCAAACGTACCGCCGATGGTTGGAAGCGCATTGACCGTAATGGTCGACGTAGCGGTACAGCCGTCCGAATTTGTGTAAGTGATCGTCACCGGACCGCCGGCCGCATGGGCCGTTACAACACCCAGCGCATCGATAGACGCAATGGCCGCGTTAGAAGAAGTCCACGGTGTAGTTGCCGATGGCGTGCCCGAACCGGCTAGCGTCGTGGTCGTACCCAAACACAAGCTTGTAGCCCCTGTGATCGTTGGCAATGCAATAATGGT
>JAEWLN010000193.1 GCA_023457535.1 Bacteroidota bacterium | reverse complement strand
TTCCCTCAAGAAGCCTGTATCTGAACCGTCATTCTTCCGGTTCAGGCGCGAAAAAAAAATAAAAAAATGTAGGAATTTTTTACCGCTGAATTTATCGGCTACGGTAACGTCAAATTGCGCTCAACGTTTCGCCGGTAGGCGAAGTTGCCGACCAAAGCGAACTGAGTTCCCTCTGCCAAGATAATCTTTCTTCGTGAAACCACAACTTCCAGCTACCGAAAACCCGGCAATTTTGCTTACCGGCTGTTGGCTGAAGTTGCTGTTAATTAAACCGGCAACCAAAAATAACCATCTTTAAAAGTTTTAAATTCTTTTATATTTAATTGATAAGATTCATAAAGGGATTCTGAAATTACAAAACCGTCGAGATCCCTTTTCGGAGAATGTTTACCGTCGCCAACACCGGCGAAATATCCATTTAAATCTCCGCCATTTACTTCTCCAATTCCATCTTCCTTGATTTTAGGCAATGGATTTTCATCTTTTATTATATCTGCGGCTTCGAACTCAAACCAAGCATAATTAAATTCTATTTTTAACTCTTTAAGAAAAGAATATAATTGATTTCTTATTTCGCAAAAGTAGTTTGCTTGCACGAGTTTCCGGTTTAATCCCGGAAGTTCTAGTCCAATCGGAAATATGCTGCAAGAATATTGTTTTAAATTGTTGATCTCATAGTCACATTCATCGATAAAAATTCGAGATTCAATTTTTGTATTGTCACTTAGCTGCAAATTACAACTAGCGAACAAGGTTTTACATTTTTCAGCATCATTTTGATTATTAAAAATTATCCCAAATGAATAAAATGCTCCCATAGTTTAAAGTTTGTTTCTTGCAAGATTCTCTGCAATTTCAGCCAACTTATTTATCCACGCAACTCCACCACCCATAACACCCCCAAACCATCCCTTATACGAAGAAAGTTGCGCATAATAAATTACAAGTATACTAAAAATTCAGTTCATTGCTGCGCGGGATTGGATTCAATTCCATCAGGTCGAAAGGATTGCGGATTTTTTGTACTGCCATGTCGCTGACATGCGTGTAGATCATCGTGGTTTTGGGGCTGTTGTGCCCAAGCAGATTTTGGATATAGCGCAAATCCGTGCCGTTTTCCAGCAGATGCGTCGCAAAACTGTGGCGCAGACTGTGCGGGGTGATGCGTTTGGCGATGCCGGCCCGTGTAACGGCTATTTTTACCACACTCTGAACGGACCTGGGCGAGTAGGGCTGTCCATTGGCCCCTTCAAACAAATACATTTTTGGGGTGTAAACATTGCAGTATTCGCGCAAGATCAGCAGCGCCTTCTGCGACAAAAGCGTATACCGGTCCTTGCGGCCTTTAGCGGCTTTGATGTGTATCAACATCCGCTCGCTGTCGATATCGCAAAGTTTCAGATGGATTGCCTCGCTGAGCCTGAAACCACCTGAATAAATAAGGCACAGCAGCGCTTTATGCCGCAAATTGTACGCCGACGAAATGATTCGGTTGACTTCCTCAAGGCTTAGCACGGTGGGCAATTTCTTTTCGCGTTTGGGCCGTTCGATTTCGCCAATTTCCACTTCAATCCCACGGTATTCAAAATATTGTTTGATCGCATTGATGGCCTGGTTCTGGTAGGAGATCGACTTTTGCGGGTAGACGATAAATTCATAGTTGAACCGCGCTACGATCATTGGCGAAAGTTCGGTACAATTACGGCGTATAAGGTATTTGCAAAAAAACGTCACCATACTGCTGTACGTAAGCACCGTCGAATCCGAATAGCGCTTGGTCAGCATCCACTTCCGGAAACGCTCTATATGCGCCACGGTTTGCGGTGGCAGCTCGATATCGTGTAGATTCTGGTGGCTGCGTCGCTCGGTTTGCTCCAGTGCCGAGGCGTCGACAAAAACGTGCCGACCCAGGAATTCCAATATAAAAGCCTTATTTTCCGGCGTGTAATCCACATACCAGAACTGACGCGTCTGACTCCATTGGGCATGACAGCCTTCTTGGACGAGCGCCTTAACGCCGCGGTCGGTGCGAAAATTGAAACGGATGATTTCTTTTTGTCGGTGAAACGCGCGATCGAGCGTGACCAAAGGCAGGGAAGAAGGCGGCATAACGGATCTTTTTGGCGTATAATGCGCTAATATACATAAAATTGCGCTGCGATTATCTTTTTTTTTGGAGCTTTTTCCCGCTTTCCGTTGCAATCTTTTAAAGTCCCCGCCCCCGGAACTTTAAAAGGATTTCCACTGCAATCGGGGCTAAGTCGTGGAAGCTCGCCAAAAGCTGATCGCATTTGGCTCGCCACAAGTAAAATCCCAAAGAGAAACCTTTTACCATTCCGTTTCATGTCCATTGGAATCCAATGCATTCAGAAGCTCGCCAAAAGCTATTCGCATTTGGCTTGCCACAAGTAAATTCCCAAAGAATAACTTTTACTTTTCCGTTTCATGTCCAAGGAATCCAACGCATTCAGAAGCTCGCCAAAAGCTATTCGCATTTGGCTCGCCACACATAAAATCCCAAATTAACTCCTTGGTCGTTCAGTTTACTTTCGGCTCGGGTTTAGAGAAACCTTTTGCAATTCCGTTTGCTGTCAATTGGGAATCCAACGCATTAAGAAGCTCGCCAAAAGCTGACCGCATTTGCCTCGCCCCACATAAAACCCCAAATTAACTCCTTGGTCATTCAGTTTACCTTCGGCTCGGGTTTAAAGAGAAAACTTTTCCAATTCCATTTCATCTCCATTGGGAATCCAACGCATTCAGAAGCTCGCCAAAAGCTATTCGCATTTGCCTCGCCACAAGTAAATTCCCAAAGAGAAACCTTTTACAATTCCGTTTCATGTCCATTGGAATCCGATGCATTCAGAAGCTCGCCAAAAGCTATTCGCATTTGCCTCGCCGCACATAAAACCCCAAATTAACTCCTTGGTCGTTCAGTTTACCTTCGGCTCGGGTTTAGAGAAACCTTCTACAATTCCATTTCATCTCCATTGGGAATCCAACGCATTCAGAAGCTCGCCAAAAGCTGATCGCATTTGCCTCGCCGCACTTAAATTCCCAAAGAATAACTTTTTACAATTCCGATTCATGTGGGCGTCAGAAACAAAAAATCCGTTCTGTGACACAAAACGGATTCTATGAATCAAAAATGATAATGCGATTAAAGGTGAATTACCTCGCCGTACGCGTCGGCGGCAGCCTCCATCACCGCCTCGCTCATTGTCGGGTGCGGGTGTATGGATTTGATGATTTCATGTCCGGTGGTTTCGAGTTTACGCGCTACAACAGCCTCGGCGATCATATCGGTCACGCCGGCGCCAATCATGTGGCAGCCAAGCCATTCGCCATATTTGGCATCAAAAATTACCTTCACAAACCCATCCGGAGTGCCCGCTGCTTTGGCCTTACCTGAGGCAGAGAACGGGAATTTCCCAATTTTGAGTTCGTATCCTTTTTCCTTGGCTTGTTTTTCGGTCAGCCCTACAGAAGCAATCTCTGGCGAGGCGTACGTACAACCCGGAATGTTGCCATAGTCGATTTTGTCCACGTGCAATCCGGCGATCTTCTCCACGCACGTAATTCCCTCGGCAGATGCTACGTGTGCCAGCGCAGGGCCCGGAACCACATCGCCAATGGCGTAATAACCCGGAATATTGGTCTGGTAGAAATCGTTGACCAGAATTTTGTCGCGGTCCGTTGCGATGCCACATTCCTCGAGTCCGATGTTCTCGATATTGGTTTTAATCCCAACGGCAGACAAAAGTACGTCAGCTTCGAGCACTTCTTCGCCTTTGGCCGTTTTGACGAACGCCTTGACGCCGTTTCCACTCGTATCGATGCGCTCCACGGACGAATTGGTCATGATCTTGAGCCCGGCCTTTTTCATCGAGCGCTCCATTTGTTTGGAGATGTCTTCATCTTCGAGCGGCACGATGTTCGGCAGGAATTCCACAATGGTCACTTCAGTTCCGATCGAGTTGTAAAAATGCGCGAACTCAACGCCAATGGCCCCGGATCCGACGACAATCATCGATTTGGGTTGCTCAGGCAAATTCATCGCCTGGCGGTACCCGATCACTTTTTTGCCATCCTGCGGCAGGTTCGGCAATTCGCGTGAACGCGCACCCGTGGCAATGATGATGTGGTCTGCGGAATATTCTGTGGTGTTACCGTCCCGGATCACGTCGACCTTTTTCCCAGGTTTGAGCTTGCCCGCGCCGTCGATCACGTCGATCTTGTTCTTTTTCATCAAAAACTGGATGCCCTTGCTCATGCCATCGGCCACGCCGCGCGAGCGTTGGATCATCGCGTTGAAATCCTTGTCATAGCCGTTTACAGTAATGCCGTAATCGGAAGCGTGCTTGAGGTAATCGAAAACCTGCGCCGATTTCAAAAGCGCCTTGGTGGGGATACAACCCCAGTTAAGGCAAATGCCGCCCAGATGTTCCTTTTCGATAATGGCCGTTTTAAAGCCGAGTTGTGAAGCCCTGATGGCCGCCACGTATCCGCCCGGGCCGCTTCCTAAAACGATGATGTCGTATTTCATGATGAATTATTTTATGGTCAAAAATATTGCGGTACGAAATTAGGCATTTATTTGGTGATTGAAAAACGCGCCCTGAAGTTTTATTCGCCCAGCTTTTCGGCCACGAGAAACTGCGAATAATACAAATTGCGGTAATAGCCGTCAGTGCGCCCAAGCAGTTCTGTATGCGTGCCCTGCTCCACGATAAGCCCTTTGTCCATGACCACGATCTTGTCGGCATTGATGATGGTGGCCAAACGGTGGGCGATCACAATGGACGTCCGCCCGGTGGTAATGGTCTCAGTGGCGCGTTGGATCAGCTCCTCTGAATACGTATCCACGGACGAAGTGGCCTCGTCAAGGATCAGAATGCTCGGATCGGAAACATACGCGCGCAAAAACGCTATCAGCTGCCGCTGCCCCGATGAAAGCATCACGCCGCGTTCCTTGACATTGTAGTCGTATCCGCCCGGCAACCGCTCGATGAATTCGTGCACGCCGATCTTTTGCGCCGCCGCAATAACGTCCTGTCGCGAAATATCGGGATTGTTGAGCGTGATGTTGGCCAGGATCGTATCGGCAAACAAAAACACGTCCTGCAACACGACGGCGATTTGTTTGCGGATCGATGAAAGCGTGTATTCGCGAATGTTTTTGCCGTCGATGCAAATCTCGCCGCTGTTGATTTCGTAAAACCGGTTGAGCAGGTTGATGATCGTCGATTTACCCGCGCCTGTGGCCCCAACAATGGCAATGGTTTCGCCTGGCTTGACATCGAGTGAAATCCCTTTGATGACCTCTTCGTTTTCAAGATACCCAAAGTGCACGTGGCGAAACTGGATCGCACCCTCAAAAACCGGTGCCTGGTGCGTGCCGGTATCCTGGATATGGCTGCTGGTGTCCAGGATCTCAAAGACGCGGTTGGCCGCAATCATGCCCATCTGCATTTCGTTGAACTTGTCGGCAATCTGGCGCAGCGGGTTGAACAGCATCGAAATGAACATCGTATAGGAAAACAAATCCCCGAACGTGGTCAGCGTATCGCCGTGCAGGATGTTGATCCCGCCGTACAAGACGACAAATCCAAGGGTGAACGAGGAAATGATGTCGGCAATAGGGAAAAAGATCGAGTTGTACAAAATGGTCTTGATCCACGCTTTTTTGTGCTTGGCGTTGATCTCGCGAAATTTGTCGGCCTCGATGTCCTCGCGGTTAAACAATTGCACGATCTTCATGCCTGTAACGCGCTCTTGCACAAATGTATTCATCGCGGCAATCTGGGTGCGCACTTCTTCGAACGCAAGCTGCATTTTGCGTTGAAAGATGCGCGTGACGTAAACCAATACCGGCATGGCCACAATAACGATCCACGTCAGTTTCCAGTTCATGTAGAACATAAAGAGCAGCACGACGATCATTTTGAGCAAATCGCTGATGATCATAAAAAGTCCCTGGCTGAAAATGCGCGCGATGGCTTCGATGTCTGATACGGATCGCGTCACGAGCTGTCCTACCGGCGCATTGTCGTAATACTGCATCCGGAACGAAAGCATGTGTTTGAACAATTTGATGCGGATGTCCTTGATAATGTCCTGCCCGAGCCAATTGGCCCAATACACAAAATAAAACTGGGAAAGCACCTCAAAGAGCAACACCACGCCCATCATGGTAATATAAAGCAGCAAACCGTGCTGGTCTTTGGGCCCTATGTACGCATCGACGGTTTCCTTGAGCAGGTAAGGCCTGAGCGCGGCAAACCCGGAGAGTGCGATCGCAAAGGCCACCACGGCATAATAGCGCGATTGGTAGGGCCTGGTATATTCAAGGATGCGTTTAAAAATTTGTATGTCGAATGCTTTGGCTTTCAAGTGATCTCAGGTTTTAATATTCAGATTTGAAATGTGGAATCGGTATTTAGTTTTTAAAATTTATTTGGAGCTATTTCCTGCTGTCCGCTGTATCTTTTGCTGCTGCGCTGCGCAAAAGGATGCCGCTGCCATCAGGGCTAGGGTCCAGGTCACCGTAGCTTATCCCGGTCAGGTACAACCCATGGGCAGGCACTGAAAATCCCGCCTGGCTGCGATGCTTGCTGGCAATGACTTGCTTAAAATCCTCCACCGATCTTTTCCCGAGCCCCACATCAATCAGCGTTCCTACAATGGCCCGCACCATGTTGCGCAAAAACCGGTCTGCCGATATCGTAAATACGAGCCGCCCCTGCGTTTGCGTCCACTGTGCATGGGTAATATGGCAAATGAACGTGCGCACATCGGTCTTGACTTTTGAAAAACATTCAAAATCAGAATAATCGCAGAGTAAGGCCGCGGCCGTGTTCATCTTTTCAACATCGAGCGGGAACAAATACTGAAAGCTGAAATCGTTCAAAAACGGATCTTTAAACCGATGGATGTGGTATTCGTACGTGCGTTTTCTGGCATCAAACCGCGCATGGGCCCCATCGGGCATCGCATGGAACGCGCGAACGGCGATCGACTTGGGCAGCACGGCATTGATCGCATAGGTAAGTTTTTCAACGTCAAAACCATCGTGGTCGAAGTGCGCAAACTGCTGCCGCGCGTGAACGCCGGTATCGGTACGGCCGGCGCCGGTGAGTGCTATCGGGGTGCGCAAAACCATCGACAGCGCTTTTTCGAGCGTGCCCTGTACCGTGACGGCATCGGGTTGTTTTTGCCAGCCGCAATAGGCCGCGCCGTTATAGGCAAATTCGACGAAGTATCGCAAGGATCAGATTTTTTGACACGCAAAGATAGCGATTTAATGGTGTAAGAAAATGTTAATAGTGGGGATGAAAAGTTGGATGTCGAACGTCGAAGGTCGAATGTCGAGCGTCGAATGTCGAATCGGGGCAAACCGGAATAAAACCAATTGGCTACCTTTGTGGCCGCAATCAGTTCATATGAAAAAAATCCTGCTTTTGTCGGACACGCACAGCCACCTCGATGAGGCTATTTTGAAATACGTACGCCAGGCGGACCAGGTGTGGCATGCGGGCGATATCGGCGATCTCCGCGTGACGGACCAATTGGCGAAAATCAAACCACTTCGCGCGGTGTTCGGAAATATAGATTCCGATAAAGCGCGGCTCGAATTTCCGCTGCACAATCGGTTTATGTGCGAAGAAGTGGACGTCTGGATCACGCATATTGGCGGATATCCGGGCAAATACAGCGCGGCGGTACATGCGGAAATTGCGGTCAATCCGCCCAGATTATTCATCTGCGGACATTCACACATACTTAAAGTAATGTTCGATAAAAAGCTGGGATTGTTGCACATGAATCCCGGCGCGGCAGGAATCAGCGGCTTCCATCAGGTCAGGACCATGTTGCGCTTTGTGATCGATGGGGCGCAGATCAAAGACCTTGAAATCATCGAGCTCGGCAAGCGTTAAGCCACCACGGGAATCCGGATGCGTATCAGCGTGCCGCCGCCGGGTTTGGAGTCGACGACGAATTTACCTTTCATATTGGCAATGCGCGCCCGGATCTGGGTCAGTCCAAATCCATCGCTTATTACACTTTTCGACGTATCAAAGCCTTTTCCGTCATCGGCAATGGTGATTTCCAGGTGCTGGTTGCTTTCGTTGACCGTGAGTCTGGCGTGATGGGCGCCGCTGTGTTTGAGGATGTTGTTGAGTAATTCGGTCACGATAAAGTACACCTTCATTTCATACTCTTCGTTGTAGCGTTTCTTGGCTGTGATGTTGCTGTGGTACTCAAATTCAATCAGTGAATTGGAGTTTTTTTCGCACAGGTCCTGCAAGGCGTACAGCAGGCCGAATTTGGCCAGTAAGGTCGGCAGCAATTCGTGCGAAAGATCGCGCACTTTATCGTGCGCTTCTTTGAGTATGATGCGTGTTTTGGCGATTTCCTCCGATTTGGAATCGGTCGTGGCCGCAAAAGCCGACAAGTGCAGTCCGGCCGATGAAAGTTGCGCGCTGATGCTGTCGTGCAATACGCTTGCGATTTTTTTGCGTTCGATTTCCTGTCCGTCGAGCGTGGCGTTGATAATGTTTTGCTGCAATTGGCTTTCGATGTCCTTGAGCTTGTTTTTTTCCTTGAGCCGAACGTTTTGGTTAAAGAAGTAAAACAGTACCGCGACGACCACGAGCAACGCGATCACGATGATGAAGATCTTCTGGCGTTTGGATTGCATTTCCACCAATTCCTGCTGTTGGCGCTTGTAACGTTCGCCTACTTTCTCGATTTCATATTTGGTTTCGGCCTCCTTGACCTGCGAGTTGAGTTTGCTCTCGAAAATCATCCCCGTATTTTCGATGTATTTGTTTAAGTATACGGTGGCCTGCTTGTAGTCATTGAGTTGTTCGTATACGTAGGAAAGGTTTAGATAGGCATCCGTAGCGTCCTCACTCAGTGTGTCGTTGCCAATCAGATCCAATATCTTCAAATACTGTTTTTCGCCATTTTTGTAGTCCTCCCGCGCCGTCAGGTAATAGTAGCCCAGGTTCATGTAACAGGTCTTGACGTTCTCTAGTTTATGGTTTTTTTCAGCATAGAACGTAGCGGTGTCGAGATGTTTTTTGCCGAGTTCATATTGCTTGTTCGTAAAATAATACGCCGAAAAATTGTTGTGCGCGCGGTAAAGCTGGTCGGAATTGTTGCTCTTTTTGAGAATATTCATGATGCGGTGCGCGTAAAAGTAGGCGCTGTCGTTTTGTCCGGCCAACAAAAAGCGCTTGTAAAGGTTTTGTCCGACAAATGCGCGTAGCGTATCGTTGTTGAGTGATTTGGCCACCTGATCTGCCTTGCGGTAGTATTCGAGTGATTTCTGGTTGTTAAAGCTCGATTCGAAATTGCGTCCGATCGAGTTGAGCAATAACACTTTTTCATAATGCAGCTGGTGCTGCTCGGCCACCTTGAGTGCCGTAAACAGCACGTGGATGGATTGCTTGATGTCGTTGAGCCTAAGGTAGACTTTGCTTTTTTGACGACTGCTCTGGCAGTAGGCTTCGTAATTTTTGCGTTTGAGGTGCCGGTCTGCATCGGCAATGGCGTAGGCAAGCGCCTTGGTGATTTTTTCCTGTCGCAGGTAAATATCTACAGAATCGGCTTCGGAGGCCTTACACAGCATCCCGAAGCCGACTGAAAATAAAAAAATGAAGATGTTTTTTCGCGTTAGCAATTGTTGACCTTTATCTTTGGTTTATTGGACGTGACGCCGTTGAGGATCTGGATGAAATCCACCTCGAGCAAATCGCTGATAGCCGCAGTCTGGATGCTGCAGCTCACGTAATTGGCCGATGGCTTGGTCAGTCCCGGATTGAGCTGGACGGTCACATTATAAATTTTGGAAACCAGCGCCAGGGTGTAGTTGCAATTATCGGGAATTTTGAAATTGACCTGAAAATCAGGGTACGTCAGCTCTTTTACTTCATAGTCTTTTACGAGTGCCATAATGTTTGTTTATTGGTTAATTAAATTGTGCTTGAGGGCGAACTTGACAAGTCCGATCGAGTTCTTGACATTGAGTTTCTTGACCAGATTCTTGCGGTGGGTTTCCACAGTATTGGGGCTGATCGACAATTCCTGGCTTATTTCTTTGCCGCTGTATTCGAGGGAAATGAGCTTAATGATCTCCAGTTCCCGTTCGGTAAGCGAAAAGTTGGACGTCTCTGCGTTGGGTTTGATGTTGTTGCGCGTGAACGAGCTGAAAATCTTCTCGCGTACGGTTTTACAATAATATTCCTCGCCATTTTGGACGGCCTGGATCGCCTCGATGATATTCTCGCCCGCACATTGCTTGGTCAAGTATCCGCGTGCGCCAAGTTTCATGACTTCCTTGATCAGTTTGAGATCGTCGTAGCTCGAAAGGATAATGACCTTAAACGGATAATCTGTGCCGCTGAGGTCCTTGAGTACATCGATACCGTCCTTTTCCGGCATGTTGATGTCCATTACCAGGATGTCCGATTTGGCTCTTGTGGCAAGTTCGATGACATTTACGCCATTGAGCGAAAAGCCCGCTACTTCAAAGTTGGGATTGGTATTGAGCACGGATTGCATGCCATCGATAAGCACCTGATGGTCATCGGCAAGGTAGATGCGTATTTTCTTTTTCATTGTTCTGGCGATATCGCTTCAAATTTAAAACATAAAATGATACCGTCCACTCACTAAATACAGGGATTTTCAACACTACCTGAATTTAGTGATGCGACCATAAAAAAACCCGGAACAAATCCGGGCTTTCTTCGCACTAAAATAAACTAAGTTTATAGGTTTACCGCAGTCGGTCGACAGATTTTACGAGATCTTCATCCTTCTTGATGGCTTTATTCGCAAGCGCTAGCAAAACGATAGAAACAATCGGGAGGAACATCCCAATGCCTTTCTCAGGGGTATGAACCCCTCCAGACAAGTTTAGTGACTGATATACAAATAATCCTAATAAAATTAAATTTAATATGATGTTCAGCCTGCCAATGACAAACTGATGCTGACGTTTCTTATAAGATAATATTCCCAGCAAAGACAGTGTGGTGCTCAGTCCGAGCAAAATCACATACAACTGGCCCTGCATAAAATAAAACGGCTTTCCCGCCACGGTCCACAACGGCAAAAAGAACGGCAACACGCCAGTGGTAATCAGGGCGAACAGCAGGTAGACCGTTTGGATTCGTTGGATCATATCGGGGTTAAATGGTCCCGCAAAAATAATTTTTTCTTTTTATAAATTGCTATTGTACGGTAAATTTTTATTCGTAATATTGCAGTACAAAACCGCAGGCACCTCATTTGCGGTCGTTACAACCCTCATTACTACACCCGTCATTTTACAGAATTTCCCATATCAATTAAATTCAAATAACGTACATGTTTGATATTTCTGCATTAAAAGAAATGAAGCTGCCCGCGCTTCAGGAAATCGCCAAATCAAAACACGCCCTCAAAGTTGCCGGAAAAAAGAAAGAAGTCCTGATCCAGGAAATCCTCAAAGCACAGGAGCCTTCGGCGCAACAACCTACGCCCGATAGCGCGGACAAACCCAAGCGGACGCGCATCGGAAACGAGAAAAAAGGCAACCCGCAGGCAGAGAACCTTTTCACAGAGCCGCAACCGGCCGAGACCCTCAAACCGCAATCTGAACAAGGCCAGCCGTTTGATAAGAAACAACGCAAAAACAAATTCAAAAAAGGCGATTTCGACCGTCGTAAATCTGAAGTTGCCGAACCCATCGCTGAAACCCAAGCCGCTCCGCAAGCCGTTAGTCAGGAAAAAGAGCTTCCCGCTCAGGACAAAAAGACACCACACGAACACAACAAGCACCGCAACGGTGGCCAGCAGAACCAGAACGGTCATGCAAACCACAACCAGGGCCAGGGCCAGAATCAAAACGGCAACGGCAATTCAAACCAGGGCCAGACCCAAAATGGCAATAGCAATTCAAACCAGGGCCAGAACGGCAATTCCAATCCCAATTTCAAAAAGAAAAACATCAATTATCGCGATGCCGATTACGAATTCGACGGCATAATCGAAAGCGAAGGCGTTCTGGAAATGATGCCGGACGGCTACGGTTTTTTGCGGTCGTCTGATTACAATTACCTCGCGTCGCCCGATGATATCTACCTGTCCACCTCGCAAATCCGCCTGTTCGGACTCAAGACCGGCGATACGGTTAAAGGCGTGGTACGTCCGCCCAAGGAAGGCGAGAAATTCTTTCCGCTGGTGCGCGTGCTCAAAATCAACGGACACGATCCGCAAATTGTGCGCGACCGCGTTTCGTTCGAGCATCTGACGCCCGTGTTTCCGCAGGAGAAATTCCGCATTGCGGAAAAAGGCAGTTCGATTTCGACGCGCATCATCGATTTGTTTTCGCCCATCGGGAAGGGGCAACGCGGTATGATTGTCGCACAGCCCAAAACCGGTAAGACAATGCTTTTGAAAGACATTGCCAATGCCATTGCGGCCAACCATCCGGAGGTTTACCTGCTCGTATTGCTCATCGATGAACGTCCGGAGGAAGTTACCGACATGCAGCGCAGCGTACGCGGGGAAGTGATCGCTTCCACGTTCGACCGCGAGCCCCAGGAGCACGTTAAGATTGCCAATATCGTACTTGAAAAAGCAAAGCGTCTGGTAGAATGCGGACACGATGTGGTGATCCTGCTTGATTCCATTACGCGTCTGGCGCGCGCCTACAACACCGTGCAACCCGCATCGGGCAAGGTCTTGTCCGGTGGTGTTGATGCCAATGCGCTGCAAAAGCCAAAACGTTTCTTTGGCGCGGCGCGCAATGTGGAAAACGGCGGATCGCTGTCGATCATTGCCACGGCGCTGACTGAAACAGGTTCCAAAATGGACGAAGTGATCTTCGAGGAATTCAAAGGAACGGGCAACATGGAATTGCAACTCGACCGCAAAATTGCCAACCGACGCATTTTCCCGGCCATCGATCTTACATCTTCGAGCACGCGCCGCGACGATTTGTTGCTGCCCAAAGATGTGATCCAGCGCATGTGGATTATGCGCAAATACCTGTCGGACATGAATCCGGTCGAAGCGATGGACTTCATCAATGACCGGTTCAGCAAGACCCGCAACAATGAAGAATTCCTGATTTCGATGAATGACTGATGCCTGGCATTTAATCAAATAAAAAAGTCCCGTGTTGAGCGGGACTTTTTGTTTATTGGCGCGATCGGGAATCAGTTCACGATTATTTTTTTGGTGGCCGTTTGGTTTTGCGCCGACAACCGGACCAGGAACAGGCCCTGCGGCAGGTTTTCCAGCGTGTAAATGTTGTTTGACGCCGATGGTTGTTCGATCCGACGGATGATCTGTCCGTTAAGGTTTACTACGTCAATGGCATCGAGTGACGTGCTGCTTTCGATAAAAACGCGGTCCGAGGCTGGGTTCGGATACACCGAAATGGCTGCGGCAAGCTCAAAACTGTCCGCCGATAAAAATACGTTCGGCCAGCGGTTTTCCGCCACAGGACCGCCCCAGATTACCGTCGCCAGATACGGATTGTCGATAAATGGATTGCGGTTGCCCTGCCCGTAAACATTAGTGGCATTGCCCAGATACGTGTTGCGTTGGTCTTCATACGCTGTAACCGGATCCTCGGCGTTCCATTGCAGGAACAGATCGATCATGTTGGCATCGACTGCATTGGCCGTACCGATCCCGACATTTTTGGGCAGGCAGCGGTTGCCGTATCGCACGTACATGTACATCATCATGCGCGCCACATCGCCTTTCCACTCGTCGCCCGGGTACCAGGTTGACGACGTCACATCGTGCGAGTTGCCCGATCCGGCCGCAAATTTTTCGCTGCCTCTGTTGCCGTTGCGCTGTACGTCTGCCGCGCGCAGGTGGTGGGCATCGGCGCCGGGTCCGCTTTCGCCCAGGTTGGGCGTTCCAAGCGATTTGGCGTAAGTATGTTCGCGGTTCCATTGGCATGTTGCCCCGCCGCCATCGCTGTTTTTGTTGCGTCTGCGGTGGTCGTTGTCGTCGGACTGGCTTGACGGGCAAATGTTGTTGCTGAAACCATAAAGCAACAGGACATTATTCTGTGACGCGTCGGTGGGATCCAGGTCCACGATTTTCAGCGCATTTTCAGCTTCCTGATAGCTCAGGGTGTTGGTGTGCGTAGTGGTAATTTTGGTCGTAAGCGCATTTTTGAGCGCCATTCCGGTTTGCGTCCAGTTAAACCCGTTGTAGTACGGTGCCGGAGCTCCGGCCTGGGCAAACATAAGGCCTGAAAATAACAGGCCGGCTAAGGTAAAAGTTTTTCTCATGTTTTCAATTTCGGGTGGCAAAGTTATACGGATAATTGGATTTCGGGCAAACTTTAACTATTTGACATAAAAAAACCTTTCCAAGGCGGAAAGGTTGTTCGGTTCCAGATAGTTTGCCCTTAATCGACGAGCAGCTTGCGGGTTACCTGTTTGTCACCGGAAGCGATTTTCAACAGATAGAAACCGCGTGGCAAATCTGCGATCGTATAAGTGTTTTGCACCGCCTGCGGATGGTTTATCATGCGGATAAGCTGTCCGGTTGCGGAAATGAGCTCCATGCGGTCAATGGCGATTTCGCTGTCAATGTGGACCGTTCCGTTCGCAGCCGGGTTTGGATAGACCAGCGCATTGGCGAGCAAATCGAACGAATTTACTCCTAGTGGCGCCGCACCCCATATCGTCGTTACCCAGGTATTGTTGTCAATGTAAGGATTGCGGTTACCCTGACGCGCATAAATGGCGTTGTTGCGCGCAATTTCCCTCGCGCTTACCGGATCCTGGGCATTCCATGTCAACAATATGTTTTTGAATGTATTGGTAAATACCTGCGTATTGGTTCCGTTGAACATCGAATAGGAGTAGCCCCCGACGACATTTTCGTACCGCGTCGCAAAATAAAACAACATGCGTGCAATATCGCCTTTGAATTCGTCGATCGGCTCGAACACGGTGCTACTGTAGCCTGCGGAATATCCGGCGTTCAGGTTGGAACCGCGTTTGCTTCCATTGGTCGTGGTCAGGTTGGCCACATTGACACGGCCAAAAGGCAAATCGCCGCGCGCACCGTTGACAAATTTGTCCGACGGTACTACAAAATGCGCATCCGAATACATGGGCGTGGCAGATCCAAATACCGATTGCGGAATCAGGTGCTCACGATTGTAGCGCTGGCATTCGATCGTTCCCAGCGTGCCGTCGTCCTGGTTGACGCCGTAGGTAAATTCACATTCGGGACCGTTTGGATTTTCTGTATACATGTCGAGCATCGTGCCGTTGTTTTCATAATAGAAATCTTTGTCCGATGTGGTGTAGGTCACATAAAGTCCGGCATAACCGCGGTCATTATGGCCTTTGATGATGTTGTACAACTGCGTCTTGAGCGCATAACCTGTTCCCGTGGCCGTGTTATAGTAGCCTGCCGGCGGTTGCGCAATGGCCAAAAGCGCAGTCAGTAAAAATGCAAAAGCGTATAATTTTTTCATAACCATAAGGTATTAAGATTTGCGTTCGAGCTGCGCCATGTAAAACCCGTCAAATCCGGATTCACATGCAAGCAGCTTGGTTTCTTTGACAAAGGTAAAGTTTTTACCAGCATCCGATGCGAGGAAGTGTTTAATTTGTTCCTGATTTTCAGAAGGCAGGATCGAGCACGTTGCGTAAACAAGTTTTCCGCCCGGCTTGACGATTTTCGAGTAATTCTCGAGCACCTCGGATTGAACCTTGCGGATGTTGTCGATAAATTCGGGCTGGAGTTTCCATTTCGAGTCCGGATTGCGTTTGAGTACGCCGAGCCCGCTGCAGGGCGCATCGATCAGCACGCGGTCGGCCTTTTCGTGTAGTTTTTTGATCACTTTGGTCGAATCAATGATGCGGTATTCGATGTTGAACGCGGCGTTTCGCCTGGCGCGCAATTTCAGCTGCTTGAGTTTGCTCTCATACAGATCCATCGCGATGAGCTGTCCTTTGTTTTCCATCAACGCAGCGATGTGCAGGGTTTTTCCGCCCGCGCCCGCGCACGTATCGACCACGCGCATGCCCGGTTGTACGTCGAGGTAGGAGGCGACCAGTTGTGAATTGGCGTCCTGGACTTCAAAAAAGCCTTGTTTGAACGCATCGGTCAAAAAAACGTTTGCGCGTTCTTTGAGTACGAGCGCATCGGGTTGGTCTTTGAGAAATTCGGTTTCGATGTCCTGGTCCATGAGCACAGCGCGCAGTTTTTCCCTGGTCGTTTTGAGCGTGTTCACGCGCAACACTACTTTGGCAGGCTGGTTTTGCGCGGCAATTTCTTTGGCCCACACTGCTTCGCCTAATTCGCGTACGCCCAGTTCGTCCATCCAGTCCGGCACCGATTCTTTAATGGCGCGAATTTTCGAAAGCTCGTCGAAACGTCCTTTGATTTTGCGTTCTGGCGTGCCTTCGAGCTGGCGCCATTCAGGGATGGTATAGCCGCGCAAAACGGCCCATACTGCAAACATCCGCCACAAGTCGTCGCGGTCGTATGGCTCGCGAACACCGGCAATTTCAGCGTAGAGCCGTTTCCAACGGACGATCTCATAAATGGTCTCGGCAACGAATTTGCGGTCGGAACTGCCCCATCGCTTGTCTTTTTTGAGTGCGCGCGCCACGACTTTATCGGCGTATTCGCCTTCGTTGAAAATAGCGTGCAGGGAATCTATGGTGGTGTAAACCAAATTTCGGTGTAATCTCATCGGATGCAATTAAGTTGCAAAGATATTGCGAAACGCGGCGCCAGGCAAGTCTTTTGTAAAAGTTGGCCCGCGGGAGTTCAAATACCGGTTCAAACGGACGCGCAGGGCAGTTCAACATTAAAGTACCGGCAGGTTTACTGAATCCGCGTAAGACCGATTTTTTCAGGCGGATGCAATACCATCGGGAATTTTTCGATTTTGACCGATGACGAATCGAGCCCGAAAGCCTTTTCTTCGGACAAACTGAGCTTTTTGATCATGAAATACGTGTTCATGATGATTTTCTCGTCCCAACGCATGTCGCTGTCATTGGACAGGAATTTTTCGGACAATACAAATTTAAAATCGCCGATGATGTTGTTTTTCGAAAGCGATTCGTACCGGCTCGTCACGTCGACTTCGCCGTTTTTGACCATATCGCGCAATACTTCCTTGAACATCAGATTGATCTTCGTAGGTTCGCGGAACCCGAGGTTGAAATCGATGCGGAACAGGTCGTCCTTGACAATTTCGGTCACGCGGTACTCTGTTTTGTATGGCTCGCTGAGGATATTTACGTGTACGAACCAGTAGATGTCGGCGCGTTTAGGCCTTTTTTGCAAGATCGAGAACATAACTTTTTCTTCGATTTCGTCGATGCGGTTGGCGTTGGTCATGTATACCAGGTGTGTGGCATATTTGGGTATCGACAAATCGACGCTGAGTTCTGCCAACACCTTTTTGTAATCGTCAATCTTGACCATCTTTGTGTAACTTTTGCTGATCTTTTTTGCCCTGAACCACGTGGCCATCAGGATAATCAGCACAGAAGTAATGGCGATGGTAAAATTGCCGCCATCGTGGAATTTTTTCATATTGGCCACCAGGAAGCACAGTTCGATCACCGCATACAAAAGAATTGTGGTGGTGATGAGCATCCAGTTGACGCGCTTAATGATGAAATAATAATTGAGCAGCGACGTGGTCATGATCATGCAAAGGATGATGGCCAATCCGTAAGCGGCCTCCATACGCGCCGATACCTGAAAATAGAGCACCACGATCGTACACCCCAAGAACAACAGCCAGTTGATCGACGGAATGTAAAGCTGTCCTTTGAGATCTGTCGGATATTTGATTTTGACCTTGGGCCAGAAGTTGAGTCGCATGGCCTCATTGATCATCGTAAAAGATCCGCTGATGACCGCCTGCGAGGCAATCACGGCTGCCATTGTCGCAATGACGATCCCAAACGGATAGAACCATTTGGCCATGATCAGATAAAACGGATTCCCGAATTCGCCGCCAAGACTCATCAATGTCTGGCCTTCGTGCATGATCAGATAGGCGGCCTGTCCGAAATAATTGAGCAGCAACGTCGATTTGACAAAGATCCAGCTGATGCGGATGTTTTTTCGCCCGCAATGGCCCATATCGGAATAAAGCGCCTCAGCTCCCGTGGTACAAAGGAATACGGCACCGAGTACAAAAAATCCTTCCGGATGGATCGAAAGCAAATGATAGGCATAATACGGGTTGATGGCTTTGAAAACTTCAGGATGATCTACAATTTGCAGCACGCCCAGAATGCCGAGCATACTGAACCAGATCAGCATCATCGGTGCAAAAAATTTGCCCACGAGCTTGGTTCCGAATTGTTGGATGTAAAACAATGCAAACAAGATCCCGATTACGATCGGAACGGTATTGAGCTCAGGATAAAACGACCGGAGGCCTTCTACAGCCGACGATACTGAAATGGGCGGGGTGATGATGCCGTCGGCTAGCAGCGCGCTACCCCCGATGACTGCCGGGACGATCAGCCACCGCACGCGCGTTCGCTTGACCAGCGCGTAGAGCGCAAAGATGCCGCCTTCACCGTGGTTGTCGGCGCTGAGCGTGACCAGTACGTATTTGAGGGTGGTTTGCAGGGTGAGCGTCCAGAAGATACACGACACCCCGCCAAGGACAATGTTTGCGTCTATCGGATGCAACCCGATGATGGCTTTCATAACGTAGAGTGGGGAAGTACCGATATCACCGTAAATGATCCCTAAAGTAATCAACAATCCGCCAAAGGTCAATTTACTGTGTAAGCCGCGATGCGCACTCATAATAGCATGTTAAGGAGAGCAAAGTTATGATTATTAACGTGATTAATAATATTTGCGCGTTTTTTTTTTAGCCGCTGACATAAATAAAAAAAGCACTATCGGAATAGTGCTCTTAATGCTCTTATCGGCGTGATTCGCTGCCGCGTTCAGCCCTGCCGTTGCCCGGACTGCTTTGTGCCCTCGCCTGGCCAGTGCGCGCAGGTTCCATTCGCTGCGCACGAGTTGCGGACTCCATCCGAGGGGCGCGCTGCGCGGGCTCGGTGCGTTGGTTTCGGACAGGTGTTTCGGCGCGCGGCGTACGGGCGGATGCACTTTCCATCCGGGCACTACCCGCAGCGGACGACGCTCGCGTACTCCAATTGCTACCAGCGGCCGACGGCATGGTGCGCGTACTTTGATTGTCACGTGTTCTGATGGCGTTGTTTCCGGCAGCGGGCGCATTGTCGCGCGTAGAGAACGATTGTTGTCGCGTGTTGCGCACCCCTGCATTTTGGTTGTCGCGCATTTGGACGTTACCCTGGCGTGGCACGGCGGTAGTGGTTTCGCGTGTGCCGGCGTTGGAACGGATCGCACCGTTATTTCTGGTATTGTTTCCGGTCGGAGTACCCGCCTGACGAACCGCAGAACTGTTGGAAGCGAGCAATCCGTTTTTGACGGTGGCATTACGCGTGTTGCGGCGTTGGTCGAGTTCGTAGCGGTTGGCCACCGATGCGTTGCGTTGCTGGAACGAACGGGTCGGATGCTGGCGCGCATAACCATCTGAACGCCTTGTGCTGTACATTGCCACGGCACGCTGGCTTCTTCTCACATTGACATAATTATAGTGGTGATGGGTGTTGATGTGAACATGTACGTTATTCCTGTAGCGGAATACCGGATACGGATGCCAGGCGTAAAAATACGTTGGATAATAACCCCAGTACCAGGTCGAGCAGTACGGACGATAATGGCTCACCCAAAATGTAGTGAAAATCACCGGCCGGTGTACGTAGACCGGTTCATAAATATAGTTCGGGCCGTACATGTAAACATCGCCTACGACCTGTACCTGTACGTTGTTATTGCCGTCGCGTTCAACTTCTATCGTAGCAACATCCTGATATACATCGCGCGCCAGAACAGATTGCAATATAATCAGGTGTGTACGTCCTTCCACCGATTCGACCACCCTTAGGTAATCTACCTGGTTATCGCCGTTGAGATCAAGGTTGGAAATCTGCAACGCAGGATCATTGAGTTTGCGTTCAAAATCCTCGAGGTTGGCCGCATCGCCAAAAATAGAAGCTACGGCGCGAAGGTCGAGGTTGTCACTGATCTCGCTGCTTGCCGCATTCACGGTAGTGATGTCTTGCGCAAGCGCAGCTGCAGAGAAAAGCGTGACCATCAGGGTAGAGAAAATCGTCTTCATAATAAAGGTTTTAATTTGGACATGGTTGGCCGTCGGTTACGGGGCAGTTTCCAATTACTGTGCCAAGTCTGCGGTGACGGTATCGGGTGGAAACAAGAAGCGCTGAATTGTTGTACCTTAGCCGTTGCCAATACCATGCTTATGAGATTTCTACCGATTGCCACGCTGTTTATTTTAACATTCTTTTCCGATTTTACCAACGCACAAATCAAGGTGGATACGTTACTGTCCGACGCGATCAGCATCCGGGCAATTGCGGTCGACGGTAACCACGTTTGGTATGCTGCCGATAAAGGGCGCTATGGAAGGATCGATCTGGCCAAACGCACGCGCGATAAACGCAAAATTTTTATCGACACGATGCAAATCGAATTCAGAAGCCTGGCGCAAACCCCTGCACATGTATTTATCCTCAAAATCGGGAATCCGGCCCTGCTTTACAAAATCTCAAAAACCACACTGGACGAGCAATTGGTGTACTCGGAAAAAAACAGCGGGGTTTTTTATGATGCCATGCAGTTCTGGAATGACCGCGAAGGCATTGCCATTGGCGATCCAACCGACGGATGTCTGTCAATGATTGTTACGCGCGATGGCGGCCATACCTGGCAGAAAATCGGTTGCGATGTCCTGCCGGCGACCATCGAGGGTGAGGCCGCATTTGCGGCAAGCAACACCAACATTGCGATCCAGGGCGACCATACGTGGGTGGTTTCGGGCGGCAAAAAAGCCCGCGTGTTTTATTCACCTGACAAAGGCCGGACCTGGACCGCCACCGATACGCCGATGGTTCAAGGCGGCAGCATGACCGGGATTTTTACAGTTGATTTCTACGATCGGCAAACCGGCGTGATTGCGGGCGGTGATTATGAAAATCCGCAAAACAATTCCGCAAACAAAGCCATCACGCATGACGGCGGTAAGACGTGGAAATTAATCGGTAAAAATTCAGGTTTTGGTTATGCGTCCTGCATTCGGTTCGTTCCGCAATCTGGTGGGGTTAAATTGCTATGCGTGGGCGCTACCGGTATCCATCTTTCGTCGGACGGCGGAGGCACATGGCGCAAACTCTCTGATGACAAAGATTTATATACGATCTGGTTCATCGATCCCGTTACGGCCATCGCCGCGGGAAAAAACAAATTGGTACGGCTCACGCTGCCATAAAAAAAGCCGCTCCTGCGAACGGCCTCTTCACTAACTAAGTAAGGATTATTTTTTTGATTTTCCGCGGTATTGGCGCAGCAACTTCCGGTTGAAATCTTCTTCGGCTTTTTTGAGTTTCAGGATTTTGACCGGCGAGAGTACCAAACGCAAGCCGGCAATGAATTTCTTTCGGTTCTCAAAAATGTCCTGCTCTGTATTTTCCATTTCATTCAGTAATGAAGTGGCTTCTTTATCGGACATTTTATCGATCGTACTTTGCCCTAGCCGGCGCAGCAGCGATTTCATTTTTTGCTGCCGCAATTCGGTTTGGCGCGATTCGTATGCATTGAACAAGGGCCAGAATTTTTCGGCCTCAGATGCCGTCAGTTGCAATTCATCGGTCAGGAACGCCACTTTGAGCGCTTTGATCTGTTCTTTTTTTTCGTCGGACCGCACCTGTGAAAAACCAGAGGCAGTCAGCAAAAATAGTACGGAGGTAAACAATAAGGTCAGTCGCATGGCTATTGGATTAGCGTTTCAAAATCGGTTTGCAGCAGCGCTTCTTCAAGCGTTGGGGAGTCGGAATGGTATTGGTGGGCAAGTTGCTCAATATCGGCGGCATCGAGCGCCTCTACCAGCATTTCCTGGGTTTGTGGCTGTTGGGCGAGGTAGTTTTCGATCGTGGCGGCATCCGCTGGAGATGGGGTTTGCCAAAGGTAACCGATGCTTAAACCTACAACCAAAACGGCAGCCGCAGCTGCATAAAACCCTTTTTTCCGGTAAAGCGGGATCACTTTCGGAGCGGCCGTTTTGGCGCGAACCTGTTGTTGCATGGCGTCAAAATAGCCGTCGGGGATTTGAAATCCGGTCGTGGGTTTGTTCTGGAGCTTAAATGGTTTCATGGGCGTTGGACGCGGATGTGCGCGCAGGGTTTAATGTTTATTCATATAATCTTCGATTTTTTTGGCCGCGTGGTGGTAAGAGGCCTTGAGCGCACCTACCGATGTACCCAAAATTTCGGACATCGCCTCGTATTTAATCTCCTCAAAATACCGCATATTGAACACAAGCCGCTGCTTTTGGGGCAAGGTCGCAATGGCCTGCTGCAATTTGAGCTGTACCGCATCGCCATCAAAATGGGCGTCGGCGCGCAGATTTTCGATCTTTTTGGCGTACCAATCCTCGCTTGAAATGCGGCCGCGTTTGGCGCGTTGGTTGATCAAAGTAATGGCTTCATTGGTTGCGATGCGGTACATCCAGGAGAACAATTTGCTTTCGCCTTTGAATCCTTTAAGGTGTTGGAAGACTTTAACGAAGGTGTTCTGGAGCGCGTCGTCGGCGTCGTCATGATCGATGACCATACTGCGGATGTGATGGTACAGCGGCCGTCTGTATAACTTCATGAGCCGCCCGAACGCTTCGTTCTGGGTTTGCGGATCGAGCAACTGTGCTATGAATTCCGTTTCTTCCAAAGAGATCATTTTGCGCTAGGAACAGCATTTTCTCCAAAGGTTTAATCAAGGTGCGGGCACTTCTGCGGCGGGCTCGGTCACAGTCTGCCTTACTGGTTTCCAGATTTTGGGTGCAGGTGCCATTTTTTGCTGGACCGGGATATACACCGATGTCAGCCATCTAGAAGGGCGCATTTCATTTTCCATATTTACGCTATACACCTCGACATACGGCCCGCCTGTATTTACCGGGATGCGCTTCCCGGCCATGTAGTCCAATCCTTTGTCCCAGGCTTTGGGCAGATGCGAATAATCGCCGGTCAGCGTGACCTTGACGGCCTGAAAACCGTTGAGCCTGCCCGCAAGCATATCGCTATCGGGGCTTAGGAAGACTTCTTTTTCAACGGGTACACAAACAGACATATCGGCAATTCCACGCGCGCGATCGTAAGAATGATAGATCACGAACGGCTTGCCATACATTTTCATATTGTTTTTCCTGAAAAAATAAATCATTTGCGAGAGCAGGATGCGCGTATTTTTTGGGATGTTCGAAATTCTGCTCGTGATGCGTTTTGACAAATAGAACGCCGAGGTCTTTTGTACCAAACCGTCCACATCCACTTTAAAAGTGTTGAGCTCCAAATTGACAGACTTGTCCAAACCGGCCAGGCTTCGCTCATACATCGTACCGATTACCCGGTCCACGCC
>JAEWLN010000192.1 GCA_023457535.1 Bacteroidota bacterium | reverse complement strand
ATCAAGGATGTCCACATGAAAGCGCTATTTGAACAAGATAGCGCGCGCGCGCAGCAGTTTCATCTTCAATGGAACGATTTCCTGGTCGATTATTCCAAAAATATCATCAATGGACAAACGGTAACGTTGCTGCTTGAACTCGCACGTGAAGTAGGGCTTGACCGCGCCATAAGCAGCTATTTTTCGGGCGATGCGATCAATGCCACAGAAAAGCGCGCCGTGCTCCATACCGCTTTGAGAGCCCCTGAATCTGCGCAGGTTTTTGTCGGCGGCAAAAATGTGGTGCCCGAGATTTACGCGGTAAAAAATAAAATCAAGGTTTTTACCACTGAGGTCATCGACGGCACGCGAAGAGGATTCACCAACAAAACGTTCACTGATGTAGTCAATATCGGAATTGGTGGATCGGATCTTGGGCCCGCGATGGTCGTCGAAGCGCTCCAATTTTACAAAAATCACCTCAATGTACATTTTGTGTCCAATGTGGATGGCGACCACGTATCGGAAGCGCTCAGGAAATTGAATCCTGAAACCACGCTGTTTGTCGTGGCATCCAAGACCTTTACCACGCAGGAAACGCTCAGCAATGCCCAGACGATCCGCAGCTGGTTTTTGCAGCAGGCCACACAACAGGACGTGGCCAGGCATTTTGTCGCCGTATCGACCAACATTGAAAAAGTAACCGAATTCGGCATCGATCCCAACAACATTTTCCCGATGTGGGATTGGGTTGGCGGACGTTTCTCTTTGTGGAGCGCCGTTGGATTGTCTATAGCGCTGGCCATCGGATTTGATCATTTCGACGAATTGCTGCAAGGCGCGCATGACATGGACGAGCATTTCAGGACGGCATCGTTCGAACAAAATATTCCGGTGATCCTGTCTTTGTTGAGCATTTGGTACAACAATTTCTTTGGTGCCGAGAGTGAGGCGCTGATCCCGTATACGCAATACCTGCAAAAACTTGCGCCCTATCTGCAGCAAGGCATTATGGAAAGCAACGGCAAAAGCGTCGACCGCGACGGAAATCCGATTGATTACCAAACCGGAACGATTATCTGGGGCGAGCCTGGAACCAACTCGCAGCACGCTTTTTTCCAATTGATCCATCAGGGAACCAAGCTCATCCCGACGGATTTCATTGGATTTGTAAAACCTTTGCACGGCAATTTCGATCACCACGACAAACTGATGTCGAACTTTTTCGCACAAACCGAAGCGCTGCTCAACGGCAAAACCGAATCGCAGGTAATGTCCGAATTCTCCAAACAAAGTTTCTCTACCGGCGAGGCCGAATTTTTGCTGCCATTCAAGGTTTTTAACGGCAATAAGCCCACCAACACGCTGCTGGTGCAAAAACTCACGCCGCGCTCGCTGGGCGCGCTCATTGCGCTATACGAACACAAGATTTTCGTGCAAGGCGTGATCTGGAATATTTTCAGCTATGACCAGTGGGGCGTTGAGCTCGGCAAGCAACTCGCCAGTTCGATCCTTGAGGAAATCCATACCAACACGGTCAAAACGCATGACAGTTCGACGTCATTTTTACTGTCGCATTTTTTGAAACACAAATAATTTGAATCCGTTCTAGATAAAAACCTCCCGGCAAGTGAGGTTTTTTTGTTTATATTTGTTAGACAAAACCAAGAAACATGTATACTTTTATTCAGAAATTCCACTCGGGATGGGCCTATCTTGCGCTTCTTCTGATTGTTGTCGCCATTGTCAATTCCATTGTTGGATTGTCGCGAAAGAAGGAATTTTCAAACAATGACCGTAAAATGGGCTTGTTCGCACTGGTCTTTGCCCATATCCAGTTGCTGGTCGGCCTGGTTCTTTATTTTATTTCTCCAAAAGGCTATCCGCTCATCGGTTCTGCAGGAATGAGCGCGGTGATGAAAGCGGCTGAATTGCGTTTGACCGTCGTCGAGCACCCCGTTGTCAACATGCTCGCGATTGTTTTTATCACCATCGGATGGTCCAAGCACAAAAAAGCGTCGACGTCTGAAGGAAAATTCAAATCCATAGCCGTTTTTTATGCCATTGGTTTGGTGTTGTTGTTGAGCAGGATACCTTGGCAAAGCTGGCTCCAATAAGGTCAGTTACGCCGTGACCGCGCGTCATTGGCCCTTTTAGGAATAGTATTTGTTTAACCGCGCCGAACCAAACCCCGGATTATGAATTTCAAAAAGATCTTATTCCTGTTGTTTCTAGCGGCTTTTTCACCGACCGCCTTTGCGCAGGTCAAGCCCATTAACAAAAAAAACACCCCAACTCCCGCTGTACGCGACACGCTCAAAAGTTTGAGCATTAAGACCGAACCTGCGCTGATCGATACCCTCACCAATGTCAGCCTTAAGTTCAAGCCGTTTAAAAAAGGCGTCCACGCTTCGTACTACCACAACAAATTCAACGGCCGGCGCACGGCCAGCGGCCAGCGTTTCGACAATAAAAAATATACGGCGGCGCACCGAAAGTTTCCGTTCGGGACCAAATTGCGCGTTACCAATGAGAAAAATGGAAAATCGGTTATTGTTGAAGTGATCGATCGCGGGCCTTTTTCACGGGGCCGCGAAATTGATCTGACGCACAAAGCGTTTATGGAAATCGCCGACAACAAAAATTCGGGTGCGATGACCGTAACCATTGAGGAAGAAGTGCCGCGGTAACTACTCTGCGTGTGTCACGCGAATGCCGATTCCGGTCACGTTGGGCAGGTAACCGTGATTGAACCGATTGATCAGTTGTACCTTGTAATTTCCCGGCTGTAGCAATTTTTTTTCAAATACGATTTGGCGCAAATCGCAGTAATCCCCTGCGCAATCGCCTGTTTCCACTCCGTTGCCATCTTTGGTTCGCAACACCAACGGCAGTTCCTGTGACGCGGTTGGCGCGGTAAAACGGACGACTATCGGAATCTCGGGAAACTGCACCAACGCCGCATATCCAAAATCAATATACAGATTATAATTGCCTGTGGTTTCGATCGTAAAAGGGTATGATCGGACATCACTGCGCTGCCAGCGATTGGCTTCAAATCCGGTATCGAATTTTTTAAACACAGCCTTGTCGCATGAGACAAGCACTGTTAATAACAGGACAACAAGTGTTTTGGCATTCATCTTACCACGATTTATAGGGATGTTTGCTCAGGTACGCATTGTAATAACGCTCCTGGCCGGTGACTTCATTGCCCAGCCAATCCGGTTTGGCAAACGGTTCGTTTTCATCGTGCAATTCAACTTCGGCCAACCACAATCCGTGGTTATCGCCAAGGAATTCGTCTACTTCAAAAACGTGTTTGCCCACGCGAACCTCGTATCGGATCTTCTCTATCGTTCCCGGCTCGCATAGCGCCAGCAGTGGACGCGCATCGGAAAGCGAAAGTTCTGTTTCCCATTCCAGCCGCGTGGTTCCCGATGCGTTGCCTTTGCCTTTGACGGTCAAAAACCCGCTTTCGCCTTTGATGCGGATGCGTACTGTCCGCTCTTGATGGGAATTCAAATATCCTTGCGCGATGTGGTTTTTTGCATGCGCGTGCCGTTTGAATTCCTCGTTGCGGACCAAAAATTTGCGTTCTATTTCCAACATAGCGAAAGGCTTTGTATAAAGATATTATAAATTTGTAATATGTCCGATAGTGTGTACAGAAAGATTATCCACGTCGATATGGATGCGTTTTACGCGTCGGTCGAGCAATTGGACAATCCCGAATTGCGCGGCAAACCGATTGCCGTTGGCGGCGGCGGTACGCGCGGAGTGGTTTCGGCGGCCAGTTATGAAGCGCGGAAATTCGGCGTAAGGAGTGCGCTCAGCGGCCAGTTGGCTAGAAAGTATTGCCCTGAACTTATCTTTGTACGTCCGCGTTTTGACCGGTATAAAGAAATCTCCCACAAGATCCGTAGAATTTTTCTTGATTACACCGATCTGGTCGAACCGCTCTCACTCGATGAAGCCTACCTCGACGTCACGCACAACAAAAAGGGCAATCCAAGTGCGACGCTCATTGCGCAGGAAATCCGACAACGTATATTCGAGGAGCTCGGGCTTACGGCCTCTGCGGGCATATCGGTCAACAAATTCGTGGCCAAGGTCGCCTCGGATTTCAATAAGCCCAATGGACAAAAAACGGTAAATCCAGACGAAGTGCCGGCATTTCTCGAAGCGCTACCGATTCGCAAATTTTACGGCGTGGGAAAAGTAACGACCGAGAAAATGTACCAACTCGGCATTTTTACAGGCGCCGATCTCAAGCAAAAGCCGGTCGAATTCCTCGAAAAACACTTCGGCAAATCGGGCGCCTATTATTACCATATTGTGCGCGGCATACACCACAGCGAGGTAAAACCCGAGCGCACGGCAAAATCGGTGGCCACCGAACACACTTTTGGCGAAAATCTTACCTCGGAAGTTTTCATGCTCGAAAAGCTCGAAATGATTGCCGCCGAACTCGAAGCGCGGCTCAAACGCTACAACATCGCAGGGAAAACCGTAACGCTCAAAATCAAATACAGCGATTTTAGCCTGCAAACGCGCAGCAAGACGCTGCCTTACTTCATTTCGGACAAATCGTTGCTCTTTGACGCCGCAAAAGAGTTGCTGTACCAGGAGTGCATGAAAGAATCGGTGCGGCTGCTTGGCATATCGCTCAACAACCTGAACAACGAGCAGCGCAAAACGCCCGTAGCGGTGCAACTTAAGTTTGAGTTCTAATTCGCCGCCGGACCAATAAAAAACCCGGCCAATGACCGGGTTCGTCTTAATCCATTTCTGAAACGCGCAACGTATTGACCATTCCTTTGTCGGTGACCGGCATGGCGGCCAGATTGATCAGGAAGTCGCCTTTTTCGACATACCCTTTTTCGCGCGCCATTTGATTGATGTCCGTTACGGTGTCGTCCGTGCTCACGAACTTGTCGTAGTAGAACGATTTGACGCCCCACAGCAAATTAAGCTGCGTCAGGATGCGGCGGTTCGAGGTAAAAACCAGAATGTGCGATTGCGGGCGCCATGCCGAAATCTGGAATGCCGTATAGCCGCTGTTGGTCAGTGTACAGATTGCTTTTGCCTTGATCACATTGGCCATCATGGCCGCGTGGTGGCAAATTGATTTGGTGATAAAACGCTTGGTGCGTACCTGCGGCGTGTTTTGCGGTACCTGGATCAGCGGTGAATCTTCGACTGCTTCAATGATTTGCGTCATTTTTTCGATGACCTGGACCGGATAATTGCCTACAGAAGTTTCGCCCGAGAGCATGACCGCGTCGGCACCATCCATGACCGAATTGGCTACGTCGTTTACCTCGGCGCGCGTGGGCGTTAGCGATGTGATCATGGTTTCCATCATTTGCGTGGCGATGATGACCGGAATGCGCGCAGTCTTGGCACGATTGACGAGCTTTTTTTGGATCAGCGGCACTTCATGCGCGGGAACTTCTACGCCCAAATCGCCGCGGGCCACCATGAGTCCGTCACAGAATGCGACAATTTTGTCGATGTTGGCAACACCTTCAGGCTTTTCGATTTTGGCGATGATTGGGATTTTATGGTCTGAATGCTTCATGATCAGGTCTTGCAACTCGATCAAATCTTCTGCCGTACGCACAAACGAAAGCGCGATCCAGTCAACCTTGGCTTCAATCGCAAACATGGCGTCCTTGACGTCTTTCTTGGTCAATGCCGGAAGCGATACTTTGGTGTTGGGCAAATTGACGCCTTTTTTGGATTTGAGCGGACCGCCTTGAATAACGCGGCAAACCACCTCAGATTCGCCGTTGGTTTCTACAGCTTCGAACATCAGCTTGCCGTCGTCGAGCAAAATGCGCTCGCCCGGGTTGACATCTTTGGGAAATTCTTTGTAATTCATATAGACGCGTTCGGCTGTTCCCGGCACGTCCTCTGCGGTTTGAAACGTGATCAGATCGCCGGTGTGTACAACCACATCTTCTTTCATGACACCCACACGCAGTTTCGGGCCTTGCAAATCGGCCAGAATGCCTGTGGTGTAGCCAAATTCTTCGTTAAGGCTGCGGATAAGGTCTATTTTGTTTTGGACGTCGGTATAATCGGCATGGGAGAAATTAATGCGAAAAACATTGACACCGGCATCGATCATGTCCTTCAGGACTTCCTTCGTGCTGCAGGCAGGGCCGAGCGTGGCTACAATTTTCGTCTTTTTGTTTGTTGGCATTGCTAAAAAATTAAATTATTCTTTGATTTTATGTTGTCCGGAACCACGGCGTAAACGGTTGAAATGCGCTTGATTGATTTAATATTGCGCACTATTTCGTCCAGATTCAGCGTGTGGTGGTTGTTTTCGATTTTGAGAAAGTAGTCGACTTTTTTTAACTCCGGCAGCAAATAGACTTTGGCGGTTTGTTCCGACACGTTCCCAAAAAGGTCGGGGCGCGCGCTTTGCCGGGTAATGGCTATCTGGTTTTTATTTGGGATCAGGCTCCACAGGATGGCATTGTATTGGTCGTCGTATGTAAATTTTTCAAAAGACGCCTCGCCGTCCTTGACCTTCACGCCAATTTCCTCCTTGCTTTTGCTCAGCGCGACCGACAATTTCTGGTTGATGAAATACGCCAACCGATAATCTTCGAGCGACGAGTGAATGGCAATGAGGTCGTAATCCACTTCGTCAAATTCGTCAAGATGCAGTTTTAGGCCGGCCATGTTTCTTGAATAAGCCGTAAAGATAACATTTATGGCTGAGAATAAACGTACGAAATCAATGCGTTAACGATAATTTGATAACGAAATCGTTATAGTTTTAAGAAAGTTACAAAGCGCGCTGGTCGATTTTTTGTTGGAAGGCGAAATAGGCGCGCTGGGAAGCTTTCTCTTCCGCTTTTTTCTTAGATGCGGCGCGGGCCTTTGCAATGACTTTGTGATCGATGCTGAGCCTGACGCCAAACATGCGTTCCCCTCCAATGCCGTTGTCTTCAAAAACGTCATAGTGAAAGGCTTTCTTCTCTTTCTGGCACCATTCAATAAGCAAACTCTTGTAACTGATCACCTTGCCTTCGAGCCGCGAGATGTCTACATACGGCTTAATGACGCGGTGTTGGATGAACTTTTCGCAAGCCGTGTAGCCTTGGTCGAGGTAAATCGCCCCAACGAGCGCCTCGAACACATTGCCGTGAATGTTTTCCCCAAAATGGGCCGTCGGTACTTTGCTTTCGATAAACCGGATCAGGTCCAGATCGCGTCCAAGCTCGTTCAAATGCTCGCGGCTCACGATCTTAGAGCGCATTTTGGTCAGATAGCCTTCATTTCCCATCGGCGCTTCATTGAACAAATAAGCAGCGATGACCGAGCTCAGCATGGCGTCGCCAAGGAATTCGAGTCGTTCATAATTGATCGGATTGCCGTGATCGTCGACTTTGTTCAGCGAACGATGCGTGAATGCTTTTTCGTAAAATCCGATGGTTACCGGCTTGAAACCGAGAATTTTTTCCATGTCGCTAAAAAAAATCCCGTCCTCTTGCGAACGGGATGATTTGGCGAATATTTTCCTGATGAAACGCATGACAATTTAAGCATCGATTTTTTTGAATAAGACGCAGGCGTTGTGTCCGCCAAAGCCAAAAGTATTGCTCATGGCAACTTTTACGTCGCGTTTTTGCGCTTTGTTGAGCGTCAGGTTCAGCGACGGATCAATGTTTTCGTCCACCGTGGTGTGGTTGATCGTAGGAGGGACGATGCCGTGCTCCATGGCCAGGATCGACGCAATGGCCTCGATTCCACCTGCGGCACCAAGCAAATGCCCGGTCATCGATTTGGTTGAATTGATATTGATGTTTTTGGCATGTTCACCAAAAACAGCAGAAATCGCTTTGAGTTCGGCCACGTCGCCAAGCGGGGTAGAAGTCCCGTGCGTGTTGATGTGATCGACCTGTTCAGGGGTCATGCCTGCATCGCGCAAGGTGTTGTTCATTACGGCTATAACGCCGATTCCTTCCGGATGTGGCGCGGTCAAATGATAGGCGTCCGATGACATGCCGCCGCCGCCGATCTCGCAATAGATCTTTGCGCCGCGTTTTTTGGCATGTTCGTAATCTTCGAGTACCAATGCGCCGGCACCTTCGCCAAGAACGAATCCGTCACGCGTGGCGTCAAACGGGCGCGAAGCCGTTTCCGGTGATTCGTTACGCGTTGATAAGGCGTGCATTGAGTTGAATCCGCCCATGCCGGCAATGGTGATGGCTGCTTCGGATCCGCCGGAAATGATCACGTCGCACATGCCCAACCGTATGTAATTGAACGCGTCGATCAGTGCATTGGCCGACGAGGCGCATGCGGAAACCGTCGTGTAATTGGGCCCCATGTACCCGTTGCGCATCGAGATGTGCGCCGGGGCGATATCGGCAATCATTTTAGGGATAAAGAACGGGTTGAATTTTGGAGTTCCGTCGCCTTTGCCGTAGTAAAGCACTTCTTCCTGGAATGTTTCGAGCCCTCCGATTCCGGCGCCCCAGATCACGCCCACACGGTATTTGTCGACGTTGTCTGCGGTAAGTCCGGCGTCTTTGATGGCTTCATCGCTGGCCGCAATGGCATATTGTGCGAATTTGTCCAGTCGGCGTGCTTCTTTTCGGTCCATATAATCTTCAATGTTGAAGTTTTTGACCTCGCAGGCGAATTTGGTTTTGTGTTTTTCCGTATCGTAATAAGTAATGGGTGCGGCGCCGCTTTTCCCGTTGACCAACGAATTCCAGTATTCCTGGATATTGTTTCCGATCGGGGTCAGTGCGCCCAGTCCTGTTACAACAACCCGTCTTAATTCCATACGCAGTATTTTTTAGTTATTGGTGTAAACAAATAATACCCATGCTTTTTTCTATGCGAATCATAAAAAGACACAGGTATTACATATATGATATAGTTGATTGTAAGTCAATCAGGCATTCATTGCAAAAACAACAACACCCGGTTTTAAAATTCCTGTTGTCCTGTTCCGGTTCTGGCGAACCACAAATTTATAAAAAATCTGATGTTGGATTTGGGATCGTGGGATATTTAAAAACCGGGTGTGGTATTGTATTATTTTTTTGCTTCCTCGATGTAAGAAATTGCCTGGCCTACAGTAGCAATGTTTTCAGCTTGGTCATCCGGGATTTGGATGTCGAATTCTTTCTCGAATTCCATGATCAGCTCAACAGTGTCTAATGAATCAGCTCCTAAATCGTTGGTGAAGCTCGCCTCTGTTACAACCTCGTTTTCGTCAACGCCTAATTTGTCTACGATAATCGCCTTAACTCTTGATGCAATGTCTGACATAATCTCTAATTTTAAAATTTAAATTGTTGGCAAAAATAAAAAACTTTATTTGAATACCATGTTTCTGTTAAATAAAATAATGACTACTAATTTAGAAAAATAATTTGACAAAGGCCGTATAATGCTATTTATTATCATTTATTATGCGTTTTTTTGCGGGGCCAAACCTTTGTGATGAAAAAGATCATTTTATTTGCTTCCGGGGCGGGAAGCAATGCTGAAAATATCATCCGGTACTTTGCGCAGCATGGCGAAGCAAAAGTAGTTGCCGTGTTTTGCAACAATCCCGGAGCGGGCGTGATCCCGCGCGCTGCGTTGCTGGGCGTGCCCACGGTAATTTTTACCAAAGAAGAGCTTCAAAGCCAAAGCATCGCGCCAAGACTCAACGCGTATGCGCCCGATCTGATCGTGCTGGCCGGTTTCCTGCTGATGGTTCCGGAGTACCTCATCGCGGCATATCCAAATAAGATTATCAACATCCATCCGGCACTGCTGCCCAAATATGGCGGCAAAGGGATGTATGGGATGAGCGTCCATCGCGCCATTCGTGAAAACAACGAGCCGGAAACCGGGATCTCGATCCATTATGTCGACAAACATTACGATGAAGGCGATATTATTTTTCAAGCCAAAGTGACTATTGATCCCGCCGATTCCGCGGAAGACATCGCCCGTAAAGTCCACCAACTCGAGCATGAACATTTTCCAAAAGTCATTGCGCAATTGTTGCGGACCGGAAAGTGCTAAGGCATGCCATCGGAGGTTACTGAAAACAAACAATAAACAAATGTCCCACCAAGTCCATATATTTACTGACGGCGCGGCCAAAGGCAATCCCGGAAACGGCGGATACGGCATTGTAATGGAACTGGTGGGCACGAACTACCGCAAAGAATTCTTCGAAGGCTTCCGGCTCACGACCAACAATCGCATGGAGTTGCTTGCAGTCATCGTTGGGCTCGAAAAACTCAAAAGCCCGAACATGAAAGTGCTTGTCGTATCCGATTCGAAATACGTCATTGATTCGGTTACCAAAGGCTGGGTCTTCGGGTGGGAAAAGAAAGGTTTTGCAGGCAAGAAAAACCCCGATCTGTGGCAGCGCTTTCTCAAAGTATACCGCAAGCACCAGGTGGATTTCAAGTGGGTCAAAGGCCACAACAACCATCCGCAGAACGAGCGCTGCGACCAATTGGCCGTGATGGCGTCGATGCAGCCGAAACTATCGGTCGATGCGTTTTATGAAAGCGCCGACCCGACGTTGTTGTGAGTTTGAAGTTTAAGGTTTAAAGTTTAAAGTTACGTTCGTTCGTCGTTCGACATTCGACATTTGTTTTTTGTCTTTTCCATCTTTAATGTATCTTTGCGCCTTAATTCCAATCACTAAATGAATAAACTACTTATAGTTGGCACCGTAGCGTTTGACGCAATCGAGACGCCATTCGGGAAAACAGATAAAATATTGGGCGGCGCGGGAACCTATATCGGATTGTCAGCGTCTTTCTTCAACCTTCAATCTGCGATCGTTTCGGTCGTAGGCGATGATTTTCCGCAGGAATATCTGGATTTGCTCACTGCGCGCAACATCGACATCTCAGGACTTGAAATCGTCAAAGGCGGCAAGACGTTCTTTTGGGCGGGCAAATACCACAACGATTTGAATTCGCGCGACACACTGGTAACCGAGCTCAACACACTGGCCGATTTCCAACCCAAAGTACCTCAGAACTTTCAGGACGCCGATGTGGTGATGCTCGGGAATTTGCATCCGCTGGTTCAGGCCAGCGTTCTGGATCAGATGACGCAAAAGCCAAAACTCGTCGTGCTCGACACCATGAACTTTTGGATGGATTGTGCCTTGCCGGAATTACTCGATGTCATGAAACGAATCGATGTCATCACGATCAACGATGAAGAAGCGCGTCAATTGTCCGGCGAATATTCACTTGTCAAGGCGGCGGCCAAAATCCACACAATGGGACCCAAATATGTGGTAATCAAAAAAGGAGAGCACGGCGCGTTGTTGTTCCACAATAAACAAGTGTTCTTTGCACCGGCCCTGCCACTCGAGGAAGTGTTCGACCCGACCGGCGCAGGCGATACCTTTGCGGGCGGTTTTGCGGGTTACATCGCACAGAGCGAAAATGTATCGTTCGAGAACATGAAAAACGCCATCATTTACGGATCAAACCTCGCGTCGTTCTGCGTGGAAAAATTCGGCACCGAGCGAATGGAAAGCCTGAATAAAGAAGAAGTCGTCGATAGGCTTCAGCAATTCAGGGCGCTGACCCAATTCGACATTGCATTGCAATAGTATAGTTACGCCTCGGAAACGGGGCGTTTTTTATTGAGTCAGGTCTTAAAGGCTGAAAGTCATAAAGTCTTAAAGGCTCAAGACAAACATTAAGGAATTGAAACAAAACACGATGAAAATTATAAGCGAATAGCGTCGGTTAGCAGTCTTCCGACTTTAAGACTTTAAGACCTTATGACTTTCGACCAAAACAACACAACAATGAGCGACAAACTCAACCACGAATGCGGCATCGCATTACTCCGATTAAAAAAACCCTTGGCGTTTTATAAACAAAAGTATGGGTCTGCGTTCTACGGCATCCAGAAAATGTACCTGCTCATGGAAAAGCAGCACAACCGCGGACAGGACGGCGCCGGCTTTGCGTCGATCAAATTCGACGTTCAGCCCGGCGAGCGTTACATCAGCCGTGTAAGATCGAACGACGCGCAACCGATACAGGATATTTTTGCGCAGATCAACCAGCGCATCAATGAAGAGCTGGCCGGGCATCCGGAATTTGCCGACGATGTCGCGTGGCAAAAACAGCAACTGCCTTACATTGGAGAACTTTTTTTGGGGCACGTACGGTATGGCACTTTTGGCAAAAACAGCATCGAAAGCGTTCACCCGTTCTTGAGACAAAACAATTGGATGCACCGCAACTTGATCGTCGCCGGAAATTTCAACATGACCAATGTGACCGAACTGTTCAACAGCCTGATCGAACTTGGTCAGCATCCCAAGGAGATGGCCGATACGGTCACGGTAATGGAAAAAATCGGGCATTTTCTCGACGACGAAGTCACTGATCTGTATCAGGAATGCAAGGAGCAAGGCTTGTCCAAACGCGAGGCATCGCCTGTTATCGCCGATAAACTCGACGTCAAACGCATCCTCAAACGCGCCTCCAAAGGCTGGGACGGCGGCTATGCGATGGCAGGCTTGTTTGGCCACGGCGACGCATTTGTGTTTCGCGATCCGGCCGGTATTCGCCCGGCGTATTTTTATGAAGATGATGAAATTGTGGTCGTGGCCTCTGAGCGTCCGGTGATCCAGACGGTCTTTAACGTTGCGTTCGACAGTGTCCGCGAATTGCAGCCCGGGCACGCGCTGATCATCAAAAAGAACGGGCATGTGTCGGAAGAGGAAATCATCGTGCCACTGCCCAAAAAGTCGTGCTCGTTCGAACGCATTTATTTTTCGCGCGGCAGCGATGCCGAAATCTACGAAGAGCGCAAGGAACTTGGCAAACTGGTGCTGCCCGCTGTGCTTGACGCTATCGGCAATGACACGGACAATACCGTTTTCTCTTACATTCCAAACACGGCCGAAGTATCCTTCTTTGGCATGGCCGAGGCCGCAAACGATTTTTTGAACCACCGCAAAAACCAGTACATACTCGACAATCGCAAAACGCTGACCAAGGAAAAGCTCGAAGAAATTTTATCGGTCAAGATCCGCACAGAGAAAATCGCGATCAAGGATGCCAAACTGCGCACGTTCATCACAGAGGATTCCAGCCGGGACGATCTCGTGGCACACGTGTATGACGTTACCTACGGGGTGATCAAACCCACCGATAACCTTGTGATCATCGACGACAGCATCGTTCGCGGAACCACGCTTAAAATGTCCATCATCAAAATGCTCGACCGGTTGAAGCCAAAAAGGATCGTTGTGGTGTCATCGGCGCCGCAAATCAGGTATCCGGACTGTTACGGCATCGATATGGCCAAACTCGAAGGACTGGTTGCTTTTCGCGCAGCGCTCGAATTGCTCAAAGAGCGCAACCTGTATGCTATTGTCGGCCAGGTCTACGAAAAATGCAAGGCGCAGGCGCACTTCAAAGATACAGATGTGGTCAATCACGTCAATGCCATATATGCGCCGTTCACAGATCAGGAAATATCAGACAAGATTGCGCAAATGCTCCGTCCGGACGATACGCAGGCCGAGGTGAAAATTATTTTCCAAACCGTAGCCAACCTTCACAAAGCGTGTCCAAAAAATTTAGGCGACTGGTATTTTACCGGAAATTATCCCACACCGGGCGGAAACAGAGTTGTCAACAAGGCATTTATGAACTTTTATGAAGGAAAGGACGCCAGAGCCTACTAAAAATCAGCGGGTTTGTGCATTTAATCGATTATTGGCGTAGTTCATCTAATTTTTTTGTTAACAACTAAAGGTCGGTATACATTTGAATCACCATAGCATTAGTAGGTTAAGTTTATGGTAGATTTGGGGCAAAAAGGGTGAAAGAAATTTCACCTTTTTTATTTTGCGAAACCCTGAAAAATCAGCGATGTAACCCACGCCGTTATTTTTCAGCCACGATAAAAAAAGCGACACTTTTACGGTGTCGCTTTTTTTATTTCTGGTTTGTTCCGGCATCCGGAAACCTTTGCAAACTGTTACTTTTCTGTTGCGTATCTTCTGGCCACTTCCGTCCAGTTGATCACGTTGAAAAATGCTTCAATATAATCCGGACGGCGGTTCTGGTAATGCAAATAATAAGCGTGTTCCCAAACATCCATTCCCAAAATCGGCGTGCCTCCGCAACCTACCTCCGGCATTAATGGATTGTCCTGGTTTGGCGTACCGCACACGTCGAGCTTTCCGCCTTTGTGCACGCACAGCCACGCCCAACCTGAGCCAAACTGCGTGGCCCCGGCCTTGGAAAACTTGGCTTTGAATTCTTCAAAAGAGCCAAAATCGCGTTCGATCGCCGCGCCCAGGTCGCCGTTGGGTTGTCCGCCGCCGTTAGGTGCCATCACGCTCCAGAACAAATTATGGTTGTAATAGCCGCCTCCGTTGTTGCGCACCGCTGCATTCTTTTTATCGAGGTTGATCAGGATGTTCTCAATGGTAAGGCCCTCAAGATCCGTTCCTGCGATGGCCGCATTGAGGTTCGTCGTGTAAGCGTTGTGGTGTTTGGTATGGTGGATTTCCATCGTACGCGCATCGATATGCGGTTCGAGCGCATCGTATGCATAAGGTAATTTTGGTAATTCAAATGCCATAATTGATGATTTAATGAGTTTGTAAATATTTTATTCAAATTTAAACATTTAACTTTGGAAAGCGCAATGCTTTTGCGTTATAATTTCATTAAAGCCTTATGATCAGGAGCTGTTTCCCGCTGTTCGCCTGTATCTTTTGCGCGTTTGCAACGCTGCAAAAGGATGCCGGCTGCCATCGGGGCTAGGGCATGCCGCTCCGTTAACACGTTCAGATATTGGAAATTTCCACAAGACCTTCGTTTTCGATCTACGACGCTTCTGCCGGCTCGGGCAAAACCTATGAGCTGGTCAAGCAATATTTGCGCATTATCCTGACCGCTTCCCGGGACGACGCTTACAGGAATATCCTGGCCATTACCTTTACGAACAAAGCGGTGCACGAGATGAAATCGCGCATTGTGGGAAGTTTGTCTGAATTTGCCAATCCGGAAAGATCTGATAAATCGCTGCGGTTGATGCAGGACCTGGCCGCTGATACCGGATTGTCGGTAGATGCGATCCAAAAAAAAGCCCGGCAAATCATCCGGCACCTGATCCACAATTACGCCGCGTTCGACATCTCGACAATTGATAAATTCACCCACCGCGTCATCCGCACCTTTGCGCACGATCTGAACCTGCCGGTGTCATTCGAGGTTTCGCTCGACACAGACCATTTGCTCATGGAGGCCGTCGACGCCCTGATCGCACAGGCCGGCGAAGATCCTGAACTCACAAAGCTGCTCGTGGACTTTACGATGGAAAAAACAGACGACGACAAATCCTGGGACATTTCGCGCGAGATCCTCGAAACCGGCAAGCTCGCGCTCAACGAGAACAACCGCAACGAAATAGCGCATTTCCGCGAAAAATCCATTGCAGAATTTGTCGCTATCAAAAACAAATTGTCGGAGGCAGCCGCCGCATTGGAGGAGCAAAACAAACAGCTCGGGAAACTCGCCCTGGAATACCTCGACCAAAACGGCATCGACCCCAAATCATTTTCGCGCGGGACATTTCCAAACCATTTGTCGTGCATACGCGACGGCATTCTCAAGCCCACGCACAAGCGATTTTACGAGCCGGAAGACATCGCAATCAACAAAAATGCTGCAAACCGTGCGCAAATCGAACGCCTCATCCCGGATTGGCTGGCCATGCTGCAAACGGTTTACCGCAACGGCGAGAAACGCGATTTTTACCGGGCGTTTTTGCGCAATATCACACCGTTGTCGCTGCTCAATACCGTCAATCAGGAACTCGATAAAATCCAGCAGGAGCAAAATATTCTGTCGATAGCGGCTTTCAATGCCATTATCCATCGGGAAATACAGGGTCAGCCTGCGCCGTTTATCTACGAGCGGCTGGGGGAGCGTTACCGCCACTTTTTTATAGATGAATTCCAGGATACCTCTGAAATGCAATGGCAAAACCTGGTGCCGCTGATCGATAACGCCCTTGCGGGTCAGGACGACTCGGGCCAGAAGGGAACGCTGATGATCGTCGGGGACCCAAAGCAATCGATTTACCGTTGGCGCGGCGGAAAGGCGGAGCAGTTTATCGGGCTTGGGCGCGATGAGGAAAGCGCCAATCCATTCAGCAACAAGGAGCGAAAAAAAATCAGCCTTAAAAAGAATTGGCGCAGTTACTCCGAGGTCATTGCATTCAACAACGCTTTTTTTGCGATGCTCGCAGGCGAATTCGAACATCCGGACTACCGCGAACTATACGAAAAATACAGCTATCAGGAATCCAATGACAAAACGGGCGGCTACGTCAGTTTGCAGTTCATCGCCCCGCGCGAGGATACGCAGGACGAGGAATCGGCCGATCAGATTTCACGCTACCTCACCGCTACACACCAAACGATCGAGGCGGTCCGCGCGAGGGGATTCCGTTATGCAGACATAGCGATCCTCACGCGAAAGCGCGGGCAGGGCGTGGCCATTGCCAAATTCCTGACCGAGCAAAACATTCCGTTGTTATCATCGGAAACGCTCATGATTGCCAATGCCAATGAAGTGCGGCTGATCGTGCACCTGCTGCGTTATCTGCGCAATGCCGCCGACCTTGAATCAAAGGCATTTTTCCTGCAGGGCATCAGCGCGCGCGTTGCACCAGGCATGCCGATGCACGATTTTATCGCGGCCGGGATGGGCCATACACTTGAATTGCAGTTTGAATTGTGGTTGCAACAATTTGAGATCCGGCTTTCGTTTCAGGATATCCGCAAAAAAGCGCTTTATGAGGCCGTGGAGGAGATCGTTTCGATGTTTATTGCCGAACCCAATAACGCCTATGTCCAGTATTTTCTTGACATTGTGCTCGAACGCGAAATGCGAGGGCAGGCGGGTGTTGCCGATTTCCTGGATTTTTGGGATAAATCGGGTGAATCGTTCAGTATACCGTCGCCGGAAGGCAAAGACGCCGTACGCATCATGACGATACACAAATCCAAAGGACTCGAATTTCCGGTGGTCATTTTTCCATTTGCCGACGAAGATTACAGCCGGAAGCCCAAAGATAAATTGTGGGTGGATGCCGATCAGGAATTCGGACTGGAAAAAGTACTGGTGGACAACAACAGCGCCGTGGCAGATTTTGGCCCGGGTGCGGCCGGGATTTTCCTGCAAAAAAAGCAGGAGGAACTACTCGACAACATCAATGTGTTGTATGTGGCCCTGACACGTGCTGAAGAACAATTGTATATCATTTCCGACAAAAACTTAACGTCCAGAGGTGAAATCCGCTCCAATACGATGTCGGCGTTTTTTATCCGGTTTCTAGAAACGCGCGGCCTTTACGAACCATCGCGTTTCCACTATTCTTTTGGCGATCCGGCCAAGCTGTCGGCCGCAGACGACCCTTTTGGCCCGGAACAGATCATTCCCGTGGTCGCGCAAAAACTCGACCCGGGAAACATCCGGATTGCTGCGCGCGAGGCCGTGATGTGGGGCACGCATCAACAGCAGGCCATCGGTTACGGGAACAGCATCCACGAATTGTTGTCGTATGTCAAAACCCCGTCGGACGTGTCATTGGCAGTGGAAAAAGGGGTCGAATCGGGACTGATAACCGTTCTGCAGCAAGCGGCGGTTCGTCAGGTAATCGACGATATCGTGACGCATCCGGAACTCGGGCCGTTTTTTGCGCCGGGTGTTCGCGTGCTCAATGAACAGGCGATCGTGCAACCGGGACATGGGATCATCAAGCCTGACAGGATGGTGCTTACCGGGGACGGATCGGTCCTGCTGCTCGACTACAAAACCGGAGCGCCGGAACGCAAGCACCAGCTGCAACTCGAAAATTACGGACAAGCCATTGAATCCATGGGCTACCGCGTGACCAAAAAAGCGCTCGTTTACACGGGCGAAACGCTAAAAATTATACATTTGTAAAAAGGCTAACAACAAATTTATGTACGGTAAAATCCAACAACATCTGCAACAGGAATTGCAGGCGATTGAAAACAACGGGCTGTTCAAAAAAGAACGCATCATCACTTCCCCGCAAGGCGCTGAAATTACGGTAAACGGCAAGACGGTGCTTAATTTTTGCGCCAATAATTACCTAGGATTGTCTTCGCATCCTGAGGTGATTCAAGCGGCAAAGGACGCGCTTGATTCGCATGGATTCGGCATGTCGTCGGTACGGTTCATTTGCGGTACACAGGACATCCACAAGCAGCTCGAGGCAGCAATCGCCGATTTTTATGGCACTGAAGATACCATTTTGTACGCCGCCGCATTTGACGCCAACGGAGGGGTTTTTGAACCGCTTTTGGGAGAGGAGGACGCCATCATTTCAGACAGCCTGAACCATGCGTCGATCATAGACGGGGTGCGGCTTTGCAAGGCCAGGCGTTACCGTTATGAGAACAGCGACATGGCCGATCTTGAACAACAATTGATCGCCGCCAACCAAGCCGGTGCGCGGTTCAAGATCATTGTGACCGACGGCGTTTTCTCTATGGATGGTGTTGTGGCTCCGCTGGACAAAATCTGCGATCTGGCGGACCAATACGATGCATTGGTGATGGTGGACGAATGTCATGCCGCTGGATTCATAGGGGCGACCGGAAAAGGAACGCTGGAGGCCAAAGGCGTGATGGGTCGCGTGGATATTATTACCGGAACGCTCGGCAAAGCGCTTGGCGGAGCAATGGGCGGATATACCACTGGCAAAAAGGAAATTATCGAGTTGTTGCGCCAGCGTTCGCGGCCGTATCTGTTTTCCAATTCATTGGCGCCGGCCATTGTCGGGGCGTCGCTCAAGGTATTCGAATTGCTCAAAAAAGATACTTCTTTACGCGACCGGCTCGAATGGAACACGAATTACTTCAAAGCCGGAATGAAAAAGGCAGGTTTCGATATTATCGACGGCGATTCGGCTATTGTTCCCGTGATGTTGTACGATGCCAAATTGTCCCAAACCATGGCCGATAAATTGCTGGAGGAAGGCATTTATGTCATTGGGTTTTTCTTTCCTGTCGTACCCAAGGAAAAGGCGCGAATCCGGGTGCAATTATCGGCTGCGCACACGCGTGAACATCTCGACAAAGCCATTGAATCCTTTGCGATTGTAGGTAAATCATTAAAAGTTATATAATCTCCATTTTTGACCGTTTTTGGCGTTTTTTTTTAACATTTGGTTTTGTAGTTAAAAAATTACGTATTACTTTTGTTCAATAAAATATTGTAATCTAACAAAATCAAGTATGAAACATCTTAACAAATTCTTTGCTGCTGCGTGCCTATGTATGGGACTAAGTACTCAAGCGCAAGATAGCAACAATCCATGGGCGATATCCTTTGGTACGAATGCAGTCGACACCAGAGTCAGTGCTGCAACTAAATTCGAAGATCAAATTTCACAGTATTTTAATGTAGAGGACAACTGGAACATTCTTCCGTCAATCTCTTACATTAACGTGTCAAGACACGTAGGTAGCGGTTTCTCAGTTGGTGTGACAGGTTCCATCAACAAAATCAAAAAATTTGTTAACACACGTCCGTTCGTCAATGGCGAGCGCGTAGGAGAGTACATGGTAACCAATCCTGGTGACCTGAGCTACTACGGTGCTGATGGTACCATCAAGTGGAGTCTTGGTAGCGCCATGGGCTGGAAGTGGTTTGACCCATCCGTTCACGTAGGTGGTGGTTATGTATGGCTCGAGGATGCCAATTCAGGAATCGTTGAAGGAGGTCTCGGACTTACGTTCTGGTTTACTGAAATGGTAGGTTTGACCTTGCAATCTACTTACAAGCAATCGTTTGACGAGCGTTTGGAGAGAGGAATGGCGAACAACGTACCTTCGCACATGCAGCACTTTGCTGGTCTTACTTTCAAATTCGGAGGTAAGGATACAGACGGTGACGGAATCTATGACAAAGACGATGCTTGTCCTGAAGTGGCTGGTTTGAAGCAATTCAACGGATGTCCTGATACAGACGGTGACGGAATCGTTGACGGCAGCGATGCTTGTCCTGAAGTTGCTGGTTTGGCTGAATTCCAAGGTTGTCCAGATACAGACGGCGACGGAATCGCAGATAAAGATGACGCTTGTCCTGAAGTAGCAGGTCCTAAAGCTTTGAACGGATGTCCAGATGCTGACGGCGACGGTGTTGCTGACAAAGATGACAAATGTCCGGATGTTAAAGGTCCGAAAGAAAATGGTGGTTGTCCATGGCCAGATACTGATGGCGACGGCGTTCTTGACAAAGACGACAAATGTCCAGATGTTAAAGGTACTGTAGCCAATAACGGTTGTCCGGAAATTTCTGAAGAGCAAATCATGAAGTTGAACGCTTACGCTAAAACGATCTTGTTCAACTCTGGTAAAGCTACTTTCCAACAACAAACGTTCCCTGTATTGCAGTCTATCGTTGCGATCCTGAAAGAGTACCCTTCTTCTAGATTCTCAATCGAAGGTCACACAGACAGCGATGGTAAAGATGCAATGAACCAAAAATTGTCTGAAGACAGAGCAGCAGCCGTTAAAAACTACCTGGTTGAAAACGGAATCGCTTCTGACAGATTGTCTTCAGTAGGTTACGGTGAATCTAAGCCAATCGATACAAACAAAACCAAAAAAGGTAAAGCGAACAACCGTCGCGTAGAAGTGAAATTGGTAAAATAATTTCCACCTAAATAATTAGAAGAACGCCTCGATTTATCGGGGCGTTTTTTTATTTTTATCACATGACAAACCTTCCGTTTCTCGATCAGATCGCCCAACTATTGCTGCGCGATTACGCCGAACATTTACCTGAAACCACCATCGTATTGCCCAATAAGCGGGCAAGGATTTTTTTGCTCGATGCGCTGCGCAGGAATACCGGAAAGACCATTTTTGCACCCGATATCATCAGTATTGAAGACCTGATTCAGGATATTGCCGGGATTCGGTCGATTGACACCATCGAAGTACTGTTTGAATTTTACGATGTATACGTAGAAATGACCGATGCGCCGGCCAGACAAACCTTTGAGTTGTTCGCCAATTGGGCCAAAACGCTGCTGCAGGATTTTAACGAGATCGACCGATACCTGCTCGAGCCTGACCGCGTACTCAAATACCTGGAGAACATCAAGGAAATCGAACATTGGTCTGTGGATACCGAACGACAAACCCCGTTGATCGAAAACTACCTGTCCTTTTGGAAAATGCTGCCTTCGTATTACGAGCGGTTATATGGACACCTGTTGGGCAAAGATATCGGTTATCAGGGGATGATTTACCGCGAGGCGGTCGGGAACCTGAATTTCTTTTCGGAAAGTCTTGGCAATCGCAAATTGATTTTTTGCGGATTCAACGCGCTCAATGCCGCAGAAGAGCAAATCATCCAACACTTGCTTGCGCTCGATCAGGCTAAAATATATTGGGATGCCGACAAGGCGTTCCTCGAGGACCCATTTCACGATGCGGGGCTGTTTCTGCGCGATTTTAAGCGGAGGTGGAAGTATTACAACAGCCATCCTTTTGAATGGATTACAAACGATTTTTCGCAGCCGAAGAAAATAGAGGTTATCGGTACGCCAAAATCAGTAGGGCAGGCCAAAATCGCAGGCGCGATCGTCGAGCGCATACTCGCAGACCCAAACACCCAGTCCAATCGCGTGGCCGTGGTACTTGGGGAGGAAAGCCTGCTGGTCCCGGTATTGCACGCTTTGCCGCAGTCGGTCGGGGCGCTCAACATCACAATGGGTTATTCGGCCCGGAACAATCCGGCGCAGGTACTGATCGCGAAACTGTTTCGGATGCATACCGGCGCACTTTCGCGCAACCCCGCCAATTACGTGTTTTACTACAAAGACGTTCTTGATGTGCTCACCCATCCGCTTGTAGCACCTTATGTAGCGGCGCAATCCTTGGCCCAAACCATCAAGCAATACAATTACACCTTTCTGACCCACAAGAAAATTACCGAGCTTCATCCCGAACCCAACCGGTTTTTTTCGATGTTGTTCGATCGCTGGCCCGAGCACCCGACAGAAGTACTCCAATCGCTCAACGACGTGTTGATCGCGGTCAAGGACAGTCTGGGCAATGACAACCAGCAGCAGAAAATAACCAAAGCATTTGTGTATGCCGTTTTCCAGACACTCAACAAACTGATCAATTATTATCAAAAGTTCCCCCATGTGGCGTCGGTCGAAACATTGTTTGCGATCTATAAACAGGTAATCGAACTTGCCGAGGTATCGTTCGAAGGAGAACCGCTCGAAGGCCTGCAAATCATGGGTGTACTCGAAAGCCGCGTACTCGATTTTGAAACGGTCATCATCACCTCGATGAACGAGGGCAAATTTCCGGCGGGCAAGTCGCAGAATTCGTTTATTCCGTACGACGTTAAGATCGAGCTCGGACTGCCCACATTCAAACAAAAAGATGCCATCTATACGTATCACTTTTACCACCTGCTGCAGCGTGCCAAAAAAATATTCCTGCTGTACAATACGGAAAGCGAAGGTCTCGATGCTGGTGAACGCAGCCGTTTTCTCACGCAGCTCGAAGTGGAGCGTCAGCCGGCCCATACGCTAACGGCTCAAATATACAGCGCCTCGTTGCCTGAAACCGCGTACCGTCCTCTGGAGGTCCCTAAATCGGCATTGGTGCTTGAGCGGCTTGCAGCCATTGCCGAAAGTGGCTTTTCGCCCTCAGCGCTGACTTCCTATATCCGCAATCCGATCGGTTTTTACTTTCAAAAAGTACTGCGCATCCGCGAAACAGAAGAAGTTGAAGAGAATATTGCGCTCAATACGCTCGGAACGATCATACATGGTGCACTTGAAACCCTTTACACGCCGCTGATCGGAAAGTTTTTGACCGTGTCGGACATCGACCACTGCCTGGCGCAACGCGATACCGTTGTCCTGGACCAATTCCGGCTCGTTTACAAAGAAGGCGAGATCCGCAAAGGCCGCAATTTGCTTGCCTTTGAAGTGGCCAAGCGCAACGTGACCAATTTTCTCAAACTCGAACGGGAAGAGATAAAAAACGGTGCATCGGTCAAGATTCTTGAATTGGAAAAAAAATGCGACGGACGCGATCTTTTGCACGACAGCCTGCCGTTCCCGGTGCGTTTGAGCGGAACGGTGGACCGCATTGAATGGCGCAACGACCGGATTCGCATCATCGACTACAAAACAGGCAAGGTCGAAAAATCAAATCTGGTTTTGAAATCCTGGGAAGGCCTGACCGATGACATCAAATCCGATAAAATCATCCAGCTGCTGGCCTATGCGTTCATGTACGCGCCCGAGGCACAGGATCGACCTGTCGAAGTGGGAATTATATCGTTCAAAAATCTGCGGTCCGGGTTTATGCCGCTCGTGGTCAAAGACCCGATAGCCAAAACAGAAAGTACGCTTATCACTTCTGAAATACTCGATGCGTATCAAGACCAGCTCGCGTGGCTGCTGCGCGAAATCTTCGATCCGGAAATCGCTTTTAAAGAAAAAATTACCTGACTTTTTTAAAGAAGTCTTGTAGTACGGCCAACAGCTCATTGCGGTTTTCGACAGGACTCATGTGACCGTCCGGGAATGTCACCAATTGGGCTTTGGTGCCCGATATCTGATCTGCACCTTCCTCATAATTGAGCACCGGATCCTGTTTGCCGAGTACGACCAGCACCGGATAAGGCCCAAAATGAAGCAACACTTCGCGGTCCTTTCTTATTTTCATGCCTTCAAGCGCGGCCACAATGCCTTGCAGCGGTGTTTGGAGCGCCTGGTTCCTGATGTGTTCAATTTCCCCCGATAACCGTTCGCGATTGGCCTCGCTGAACAAATTGGCGATCGACAACCGCACGAACGACGTGTGGTCTTTTTTGACGGCCAGTATGGCGCGGTCGCGGTTGCGTTTGCGCTCATCGCTGTCGGCGCGCGAGGTGGAATTCACCAGGACAATGCCCTTGACGTGTTCGGGATATAATTCGGCGTAGGCAAGGGCGATATAACCGCCCATCGAATGTCCGGCGAAAAACGCCTTGCGGATGCGCAGCTCGCTCAGTACCTCGTGTACCATGTCTGCCTGGTCCTCCATGGTGTGGATGTAGCCGTGGCATTGGCTTTGGCCGTGACCCAGCAAATCGATGGCAATTACGCGGTATTTTTGCGAGAGTTCCGATATAAAAAAGTCCCATACCGTCCTGTTTTCGAGAAATCCGTGCAGTAAAACAACGGCAGTTCCTTTTCCGGCTTCGGTAAACGCGATGGGCGTATTTTTGTAAGTGGTTGTTTTCACGGCGACTATTTGGGTTTCACAAAAATAAAAATTATACTGCTGAACCCAAATAAAAAAGCGACCGAAGCCGCTTTAAAATCAGGAGTTCATTAAATTTTCTATCTCATCGGCCTCGATCGGAATATTGCGCATCAGGTTCAAGGGTTCGCCGCTTTGCTGGACGACCACATTGTCCTCGAGCCGAATGCCAAAGCCTTCTGCCGGAATGTAAATGCCAGGTTCGACCGTAAAGACCATATTGGCCTTGATGGGCTCATGAAGCAGGCCGTAATCGTGCGTATCCAGTCCAAGATGATGGGACGTGCCATGCATGAAATATTTTTTGTAGGCCGGCCAGTCCGGGTTTTCGTTTTGAACGTCGGCTTTGTCAAGGAGTCCGAGACCGAGCAGCTCAGCGGTCATGATCTTGCCCACTTCTTTGTGGTATTCTTTCCAGAGTGCGCCGGGCACGAGCAGTTTGGTCGCTTCGTTTTTGACGCGCAGCACCGCGTTGTAAACGGCCTTTTGCCTATCGGTGTAACGGCCTGAAACCGGAATCGTGCGCGAGAGATCGCTTGAATAATTGGCGTATTCGGCCGCAACGTCGAGCAGGATCAGATCGCCGGGTTTGCACACCTGATTGTTTTCGATATAATGCAGCACATTGGCGTTATTGCCCGAGGCGATGATCGGCGTGTAAGCAAAGCCTTTGGAGCGGTTGCGCACAAATTCATGTATCAGTTCGGCTTCGATCTCGTATTCGGCTACGCCCGGCCTGACAAAAGAAAGCAATCGGCGGAAACCTTTTTCAGTAATATCGCACGCGGTTTGCATCAAATCGATCTCTTCGTGTTCTTTTACAGACCGGATGCGCTGAAGAATCGGGTTGCTCTTGGCCACATTGTGCGCCGGGTATTTTTCTTTCCACCATTTCACAAACCGCGCTTCCCGGGTCTCGGTTTCGACCGATTGGCGGTAGTGTTCGTTGGTGTTGATGTACATTGTCTCGGCATAGGTCATCAACTCGAACAAGATCTTTTCAAAATCCGTGAGCCAATACACTGTCCTGATGCCCGATACTTCGAAGGCACGCTGTTTGGTCAGTTTTTCGCCTTCCCAAACTGCGATGTGTTCATTGGTCTCGCGCAAAAACAAAATCTCGCGCTGGTGTTCGTACGGCGCATCGGGAAAAAGGACCAGGATGCTTTCCTCCTGGTCAACGCCGCTCAGGTAAAATATATCGCGGTGTTGCTGGAACGGCATCGTGCTGTCTGCGCTGATCGGATAAATATCGTTGGAATTAAAAACGGCAATGCTGTTGGGCTTCATTTGCGCCGTGAATTTCTGACGGTTCCGGACAAACAGTGCGCTGGAAATCGGTAAATATTTCATGATTCAAAAATTGGATTCACAAAGCTAATAAATCCCGATTAAAAAATGCGTGCCTGCCTTTGCAATCGCATTTTAATTATACTAAATGCCCGATGCAGGCGTTATGGATTTATTAACAATCGATTTATGAAAGCGTGTTGGGTTTTTGCATTGTATTTTGCGTTACTCGCCTCGGTTGCTTGCGATGACGACGATGCAACGCATGAGTTCGGTCCAACAGATTCGTCGAAGCCGCACCTGATCGTCAAATTCCGGTTTGACAAAAACCAGCCGCGGCTCAACAACATCGGACAACCCGCCGGAGTAGCGCCTGGAAATGCGGCCTTATCACCGGATTTCAATGCCATTTCAGCACATTATTTCGAACTTGTACCAAATGCCTCGACGCAACTCGCACAAGGCGCTGTTCTGTATCACGCTCCTGAGACCACAATGGGCGGCAGTAATGCGATCGATTTCAGCCGGTCGCGGGTTGTCGCAGAGGGAGAAACGTTTTTGCGCATTCCGCTCCAAAGCATCGCGCCCGGATCGTACGAATGGGTGCGCGTATCGCTGGCATACCAGAATTACAACATCGCCGTTCGTGCCAACGGGGTGGATTACCAGGGAACGCTGGCGAGCTTTGTAGGTTATAACACTTACATCGGGACGCATGAAATAGGGAATTCAATTTTCCCGGTCAATGCCAACCGGCTTCAGGGCTACTGGGCATTTGCGCTGGCCGATTATCCGTACTCTACAGAAGGGCAGGCGCCGGCCGGGGCTACCACGGTCCCCAACCCCATAGCGGCTACATCGCCTATTCCGGCCGGATCATGTGTAGTGACGGGGAAATTTTTGAACAATCTGGTGATTTCCGGCGACGAAACAAAAGATGTGGTAGTGACGCTGTCGCTGTCCATCAACCAAAGTTTTGAATGGCGCGAGGTCGTTGCCGACGGCAAATATGAGCCGGGCAAAGGCGAGGCCGTCGTCGATATGGGATTGCGCGGTTTGATCCCGTCTTTCCGTTGGGTTGAATAGCGCGGTCTATCGGGCCTTTCGTGAGATGTGCCGCGCATTTTAAAATGATTATAAATTATATCGAAAAGGTTGTAGTTAAATTCGCTTTGCCGTACTTTTGTGTGGATTTTTTATAAAACTCAAACAAATATTATGGCAAAATCTGCTTTATTAAAGTCGTCCCTTGCAAAGAAGTATTGGATGGCTCTGACAGGTTTATTTTTATGCTTGTTTCTCGTTGGCCACCTGATTGGAAACCTCCAGCTTCTGGTTCCCAACAACGCACTCAACTTCAACAAATACGCGTTGTTCATGACGACCAACCCCGCGGTCATGGCGCTTTCGTATTTGACCTATGCCTCGATTATTTTCCACGCTATTGACGGCGCCGTACTCACTTATCAGAACGTGAAGGCGCGTCCTATCGGCTATGCCAAAAACAATCCCGGGGCAAACAGCCCGTGGGCGTCGCGCAATATGGGAATTCTCGGTACTGTAATTCTGGTGTTCATCGTTACGCACATGGTCACCTTCTGGGCGCCGATGCACTTTGACAAAAACATGCCGTTGCAAACCCAAACCATCAGCATGAATGGTCAAACTGCCGAATATTACCTGACTACAGACGGCAGCTACCTGCCCAAAGAGCAAATCGATCAAAAAGCGCTTTACATCAAGAACCGCACGGAATTTTACAGCGCCCAGGCCCATGTAAAGGTCAAGGACGGGTACAAGGATTTGTACAAAATTACCGTTGCATTCTTCCAGGACGCTAAATTCGGATTGGTGTATACGCTGCTGTACGTTCTTTCGATGGTCGTGCTTGCATTCCACCTGCACCACGGATTTGGCAGCGCATTCCAGTCGCTTGGCGCCAACAATCCCAAATACAACGGCCTTATCAAAGGTTTCGGCACAGGTTTCGCGATCGTTGTTCCGGCCTTGTTTGCCATCATTCCATTGTACATCCATTTTATGCTAAAAGTTTAATTCCATGGCATTAGATTCAAAAATACCTGCCGGTCCTGTTGCAGAAAAATGGACCAATTACAAAAACCACATCAATCTGGTCAACCCTGCCAACAAGCGAAACATCGACATTATTGTCGTCGGGACCGGGCTTGCGGGAGGTTCTGCCGCGGCGACGCTGGCCGAACTCGGATACAACGTTAAAGCGTTCTGCTTTCAGGATTCTCCCAGACGTGCACACTCGATTGCGGCACAGGGCGGAATCAACGCGGCTAAAAACTATATGGGCGACGGCGATTCCACGTTCCGCCTGTTTTACGATACTGTAAAAGGTGGCGACTACCGTGCGCGTGAAGCAAATGTCCACCGTCTTGCGGAAGTTTCGGCCAACATTATCGACCAATGCGTTGCGCAAGGCGTTCCATTGGCCCGTGAGTACGGCGGATTGCTCGATAACCGTTCCTTTGGCGGCACGCTGGTTTCGCGTACGTTTTATGCCAAAGGCCAAACCGGACAGCAGTTGTTGCTTGGCGCTTATTCGGCGATGAACCGCCAGATAGGGCGCGGCAAAATCAAGATGTACAACCGACATGAAATGCTCGAGCTGGTCGTCGTTGACGGAAAAGCACGTGGCATTATCGCTCGAAACCTGATCACAGGCGAACTTGAGAGACATTCTGCACACGCAGTGGTGATCGCTTCGGGCGGATACGGAAACGTATTCTTTTTGTCTACGAATGCCATGGGCAGCAATGCCACAGCGGCATGGAAAATCCATAAAAAAGGCGCGTTTTTCGCCAATCCTTGCTATACGCAGATCCACCCGACCTGTATCCCGGTATCGGGCGACCACCAATCCAAGCTTACGCTGATGTCCGAATCGTTGCGAAACGACGGGCGCATCTGGGTGCCTAAAACCCTTGAAGATGCGCAGGCGATACGCGAAGGCCGCAAAAAACCAACTGATCTCAAAGAAGAAGAACGCGATTATTACCTCGAAAGACGTTATCCGTCGTTTGGTAACCTTGTACCCCGCGATGTGGCTTCACGTGCTGCAAAGGAACGCTGTGATGCCGGTTTTGGCGTCAATAAAACCGGTGAGGCCGTTTATCTGGACTTTGCATCTGCGATCCAGCGCTATGGCAAGACGCAGGCGCACATCAAGGGCCTTAATGAAAACGACGCCGAGCTTGTAACCAGATTGGGTAAGGAAGTCATCGAAGAAAAATACGGCAACCTGTTCCAGATGTACGAGAAAATCGTCGATGAGAATCCATACGAAACCCCGATGATGATTTATCCGGCTGTGCATTATACGATGGGCGGGACCTGGGTCGATTACAATCTGATGACCACCATTCCGGGCTGTTTCTCAATTGGCGAGTCGAATTTCTCAGATCACGGCGCCAACCGCCTGGGTGCTTCTGCGCTGATGCAAGGTTTGGCCGACGGGTATTTCGTATTGCCTTACACGATAGGCGACTACCTTGCCCCTGACATTAAAACCGGTCATATCTCTACGGATTTGCCGGAGTTTGTCGAAGCCGAAAAGGCCGTACGTGACCAACTGGAAAGATTTCTCAATAACAACGGCAAGCATTCTGTGGATCATTTTCACAAGAAACTCGGAAAGATCATGTGGGACAAGGTCGGAATGGCCAGAAATGCCAAAGGGCTGACCGAGGCTATTTCAGAGATTGCCGCACTTCGCGAGGAATTCCACCGTGAAGTCAAAGTACCCGGCACGCTCAATAGTTTCAATCAGGAGCTCGAAAAAGCGATGCGTGTAGCCGATTTTCTCGAACTCGGCGAATTGTTTGCCAAAGATGCACTGCACCGCAACGAGTCTTGTGGAGGGCACTTCCGCGAGGAATACCAATCGGAAGACGGTGAAGCGCAACGCGACGATGAGAATTTTGCCTATGTTGCCGCCTGGGAATACAAAGGAAACCCGAGTGATGCCGTGCTGCACAAAGAACCGCTTGTATTTGATAATGTAAAACTGGTAACGCGTAGTTACAAATAAGAAAGTTATGAAGCTGACACTCAAGATATGGCGTCAGAAAAACGCCGCAGACAAAGGACAAATGGTTGATTATCCAATCGATGGCGTGTCGCCGGACATGTCATTTCTGGAAATGCTCGATGTACTGAACGAGCAATTGATCAACCGCGGCGAAGACCCTGTTGCGTTCGATCACGATTGCCGTGAAGGGATTTGCGGGATGTGTTCGCTGTTCATCAACGGCGAAGCCCATGGGCCGGACCGCGCCGTGACGACCTGCCAGTTGCACATGCGTATGTTCAAAGATGGCGATACGATCTACATCGAGCCGTTCCGCGCCAAGGCGTTTCCGGTCATCAAAGATTTGGTCGTAGATCGCAGTTCCTTCGACCGCATCCAGCATGCCGGTGGCTTTATTTCGATCAATACATCCGGAAGGACCATTGACGCCAACGCCATCCCGATTCCAAAGCACGATGCCGACCGCGCATTTGATGCCGCCACTTGTATTGGTTGTGGGGCGTGTGTAGCCAGCTGCAAGAACTCATCAGCGATGCTGTTCGTCTCGGCCAAAGTTTCGCAATTTGCGTTGTTGCCGCAAGGTAAAGTGGAAGCCGCCGATCGCGTACTGAATATGGTCAACCAAATGGATGCCGAAGGCTTTGGTAACTGTACCAACACAGGTGCTTGCGAAGTCGAGTGCCCGAAAGGCATTTCGCTCGAAAACATCGCGCGCATGAACCGCGAATACCTAAGCGCCAGTTTGAAATAACCGCTTGAAACCTATTGGAACGCACCCTGGAAACACGGTGCGTTTTTTTATTATATTTGGTTAAAAACAACATGAAAATTTCCTTGATCCAAACACCGTTATCCTGGCACGATGCCCAAGCGAACCGGGATTATATCGAACGCAAAATAGACGCATTGGATCCGGCCGATCTGATCGTATTGCCCGAAATGTTCACCACCGGTTTTACGATGCACCCGCAGCAAGTGTCCGAGCCGATGTCGGGCCCGACCGTGAATTGGATGCAGGCGATGGCAAAACTAAAAAATGCCGCCATTACCGGAAGTGTTGTCATTTCAGAGCACGGAAATTTCTACAACCGGCTGCTTTTTGTCCGGCCCGATGGTGCGGTCGAAACTTACGATAAGAGGCATCTGTTCACCTTAGCGGGCGAAAACAACGCGTATACGGCGGGCCGCGATAAATTGATTGTGGATTATCGGGGCTGGAAAATTTGCCTGCTGATTTGTTACGATTTGCGGTTTCCTGTTTTTTCGCGCAATGTCGAGAATTATGATCTGCTGGTCTATGTGGCCAACTGGCCTAAACCCCGAATCGCTGCCTGGGATGCGTTGCTCACGGCGCGCGCGATCGAAAACATGGCCTATACGGTAGGGGTCAATCGGGTGGGGCAGGACGCCAACGGGCACGAATATGTCGGGCATTCCCAAATCATAGACGCGTTAGGGCAGCATGTTGTCGCTCCTGACGAAAATGAATCGGTTTTAAGCGCCGATCTCAGCCGCGATAATTTAGAGGATGTTCGTGCAAAATTTGGCTTTTTAAACGATCGCGATCGGTTTAAGGTGCTGCAAGATTAAAATTCTGCTCAACGTCCCAGTTGGCGCGTACATCGATCGCTTTTGGAAAATAATGCACCTCTTCGGTTTGCCGCCGTTCGAGGAAGCTGCCGGTATCCCAGACTTTGTTTTTATTGGCGTCGTAAATTACGCGCAGGGTAAAAAGTTCGGGCTTGAGCAGGTTGAAATCCACAATCGTTTGGCCGTCCGAATACGCAGAATACAATACATCTCCTTTGGAACTGGTCAGCTCGATAATGACCGGGAACTGCTTTACATTTTCGAGAATAATGCGCAGATTCCCATACTCGCTTGTATTTCTGGTGTCAAAATTAAATTTGAGCGAATCGTTCGGGTGTCCGAGATAATCTGAAACGGCCCCGGGTAACAATTCGACCGTGTATTTTTCAAGCGGCTGCTTTTCAAATTCAAGCGTGAGTTGTTGGGATTGGTCATCGTAAACCGGCTTAAAGGCTACTGCCACAGCGTCTTTATTTACAAACCTGATATTTTCAGATCTCACGTCAACCAAAGGGATAGAAGATGTCAACACAATATTGTCGCGCAGGGCGAGTGTACCGGTTTGAACCGGTTTAATGCTCAAAGTGTCTGTTTTTTGATTCTTGAATTTGACGCTGAAACGCTCACGGATATCGCCTTTGGAAACCGACACTTGCAGCGAATCCGATTTACCCCCGTCGACCTTGATGGGTTTGTACCAGATCTGAAGCGAATCTTTCCCCGGAAATCGCGTCACGATATGCTCAACGGACTGACCACTGTGCTGCAGGTCGACTTTCAGATCCCTGGCGTCACCTTCATACCCGACAAGCAGTCTGTTGCCCGAAGCCTGAACCGGTTTAAACGCTTTAAACGGCAGAATTTCTTTAAAGAGTTCAATTTCGTAAATGGTGTCGTTCGGAACGGTGATGTGCTGGCTGTGGAATCCTATTTTGTCGTCTTTCGGATTGAATCTGTAATTATTGTTTTGGTCTTTAAGCGCCACAAGCAGGTATTTTCCGGCCTTGAGATTTTCGAGCGTAAATGTCTTGGCACTGTCCAGCGTATTGGTCACGTAACGGGGAAGATCTTTGTAAATGATCGAGTCGCTGAATTTTTCATTGACATCGTACAGCATGACGGTCACAAAATTGTCGACCTCCTTTCTGTAAGCGTCCTTTATCCGGCCATTTAGCGTAAGGGAATCGATATAAGGCCCGGTTGAAAACACATATTTAAACTGCCGGTACGGGTTGCTTTCATTGTTGTCCTCGATGCTTTGCCCAAAATTAAAACTATAGGTCGTATTGGGTTGAAGCGTGTCTTTGATCCGGACGGTGATGGTTTTGCTTGCGTTCAGCGGCAGGACTTCCGGAGCCAACCGCATCGGCGGCGACACGATCAGTTGTTTGTTGATGTTTTTGAGTTTGACGTATTCATCAAAATGGAGCCGGATGGTTTGTCCGGAAAAATTGGTGCTGTAGTTTTTTGGAACGCTTGTTTTGAGCGTCGGGGCGATTGTGTCCTTGAGTCCGCCGGTTATGGTACCGCGCTTGGCACAACTGCCGAGCAACAGAGCCACCACCACTGAAAGTTTGAAATAAAAAAAGCGCATGCCAAATATTTATGATACAAATTAACGATTATATTTAGTATCCCTAAAACATTTTTGGGTTTTCTTGGCTGCCCATTTCCTTATCACTATCATTTTGATCGAACCCTTATATAATCTATATTTAGTAGGATACCACACCAGATTAGGAACGTGACATGGCGATACACGCAATGCTGATTTTGATTCCGGGGATTTGCAAAAGCGCCCTTGCACAGCTTTCAAGGGTAGCGCCCGTGGTCAGCACATCATCGACCAACAGAAAGTGTTTGCTGCTGTCATCCGCAGCCGGTCGCGCTTCAAACATTTCCCCTTGGGTTACTGCGCTTCTGCCCAACCGGTTTTTGCGCGTTTGGGTGCGGGAATAGCGTTTCCTGAATAGCAGATCGGTCCGGCACTCCGTGTTTAGTTTCTCTGCCAATGCCTGGGCGAACGCATCGACCTGGTTGTAACCGCGCTTGCGCAGTTTTCTCGCATGTAACGGAACCGGCACGACCGCATCGACATTCTGAAGGACGTTTGCGGCTTGCAAAACAGATCCGTACCAACTACCGATTACGGTTCCGATGGCCTCCATGCCGTGGTATTTAAGGTTCGCAATCATTTCCTGGACCGTGCCCCGCTTGTGGTAGTGCAAAAAGGCCGCGGCGAATTCCACCGGTATTTTGCCGTAGAATTTAAGGACGGCTTCATTTAAAGGGTCCAGGTGGTGATGCGTTTGCGGCATTTCGTGCCGGCACTGGCTGCAAATGATCCGTTCGCGCTCGAGCAGCAGCGCATCGCAACCCGCGCAAACCGGCGGGTAGAACAAATTGATAAGGCTTGTAAACATGTTGGGTGGCTTTGATGGATTAATCTTGTAAATTTCGGTAATCGGACTTTAATTTCATTACAGTTTTTATATTTTTGCACCACTATGGCAAAACAAGAAGATTTATTCAAAAACGTCGTATCGCACGCCAAGGAATATGGGTTTATTTTCCCGTCCAGCGAAGTGTACGATGGCCTTAGCGCAGTATATGATTATGCGCAGAACGGCGTCGAGTTAAAAAATAACATCCGCCAGTATTGGTGGAAATCGATGGTGCAGATGCACGAGAACATCGTCGGGCTCGATTCGGCCATCCTGATGCATCCCACTACATGGAAAGCTTCGGGTCACGTCGATGCATTTAACGATCCGCTCATCGACAATAAAGATTCAAAGAAACGCTACCGCGCGGACGTACTGATCGAGGATTACGCGGAAAAGCTCAATGTAAAGGCCGAAAAAGAAATCGAAAAGGCACGCGCGCGCTACGGTGAAGCGTTCAATGAAGAAGAATTCGTCAATACCAATGCCCGCGTCAAAGAATACAAAGCGCGCAACCGTGAAATTCTCGAGCGTATGGGCCGATCGCTGGGCGACAATGACCTGGCCGATGTCAAGGCGCTGATCGAAGAACTCGAAATCGCCGATCCCGAGACCGGTTCGCGCAACTGGACCGATGTTAAGCAATTCAATCTGATGTTCGGTACCAAACTCGGTGCCTCCGCAGAGAATGCAATGGAGCTGTACCTGCGTCCGGAAACCGCCCAGGGTATTTTTGTCAACTTTCTCAACGTCCAGAAATCGGGCCGCATGAAAGTGCCGTTTGGCATTGCACAAACCGGAAAAGCGTTTCGAAATGAAATTGTAGCCCGTCAGTTTATTTTCCGCATGCGCGAATTCGAGCAGATGGAAATGCAGTTTTTTGTGCGTCCGGGACAGGAGATGCAATGGTATGAATACTGGAAGCAGACGCGTTTGAACTGGCACTTGTCGCTTGGGCTCGGCAAAGAAAATTACCGGTTCCACGACCACGAAAAACTGGCGCACTACGCTAACGCAGCGGCTGATATTGAGTTCAACTTCCCGTTTGGTTTCAAGGAACTCGAAGGCATCCACTCGCGCACGGATTTCGATCTAAAGGCCCACGAGCAGTTTTCAGGAAGAAAATTACAATATTTCGATCCGGAACTCAACGAAAATTACGTGCCTTATGTGGTGGAAACCTCTGTGGGGCTCGACCGGATGTTCCTTGCCGTATTTGCGACGTCATTGCGCGAGGAAACGCTGGAGGATGGATCTACGAGAACGGTCTTGGCTTTGCCGTCTGTGCTGGCGCCTACAAAAGCCGCGGTATTGCCGCTGATCAAGCGCGACGGGCTGCCGGAACTTGCCCAAACGATCGTTGGCGACCTGAAATGGGATTTCAATATGGCCTATGACGAAAAAGATGCCGTCGGACGCCGCTACCGCAGACAAGATGCCCTTGGCACGCCATTTTGCATCACCGTAGACCATCAAACGCTTGAAGACCGGACCGTTACGATCCGTCATCGCGACACGATGAAACAAGACCGCGTGGCCATTGCAGATTTGCGCAAAATCATAGACGACGAAGTCAACATGCGCCACTGGCTCATGAAAATGTAACAAGAAAGGGCGTTAAGCCCTTTTTTTATGCGCGTTTGTGGCCAGCCTGTTTACCGACACGGCTTTTTTGAGCTGCTCATCCAGCGAATGGGCGTTGGTGCGCAGGACTTCGGGCCATGCAAGGGAGGCCGGATTGGTCTTGGGATAGATGCGGTTGAGCAATTGCAGGAAAATCGTCCAGTTGTTGGCCGAGGCATTGAGCAGGGACAGCAATTCAGAGAGGAACGCGCGCAGCTCCGGATGTTCCGTGGATATCGCAGGTTTGCCTGCACGCCGGTAGGCGCGTTTGGGGATTTGCATGCGGAAGGTCTCGGACAGCGAAGATGTAAGACGGGAAAACACGGATTCGTGCAATAATCCGGCAACGATTTCCGGATCCGTGCGCAGGCTATGCCAGTCCAACGCGTGAATTTCGAATATTTTTTCCCAAAAATCATCCCGCAGCGTCGGAATCCATTGGTACGCCGCATCGCCGGTCAGGTGAACCAACCGGTCGCGCAAATGACTTTTTCCGGCATCTTTTAAAAAGTGCAGCCCCGTGGCCTCCTCCACCGCCTGTTGGGCGGGATGTTTTTCAAAAAATGCGAGCATAGCCGCCGCAGCCTTGGCATGGCGCAATTGCCCAACGCCGATATAACCGTCCTTTTTTGCGTTGACGATGGTGCGGAAGGCGTTCACGACGGTATCGGGCGAGAATCCCTCCAGGGTCGCCTCTGGGTTGTCGGATGCAAAGAACACGATCGGATTTTCCAAAGCTTCGAACAACGCCCCTGAAACCGGGTAGAATTTATTGATGCTGCTCAGCAGGTCAAAGAGCCAATCGCGTGACTTTCCGTCGTAACCCAAGGCTTTTTGCACGCCCGATCGGGTAAATACCGCATTTTTGTCGGTTAGGATAAAGCAAGGCAGTTCCAGCGTCCCGATTCGGAGTGGCAATTGGTCAGATCCGTAGGCAATTTGTTGGTTCTGAATCATTTTTTGAGTATTTGTAGCCATTCCAGTAGTTGTTTGCGGTCTTTTTCCGCGGCGATTTCGATCTGCTCGACCGGTTGTGTGACTTTTCGCGCACTGTCGCGTTTTTGATAATCCAAACCGAGGTATTTGTGGATCCGGCGCAACAGATACCATGCTGTTTTTTGGGTAAGCTCCAAATCACGCGCAAGCTGTACAGAGGTGACCGGTCCCGATGCGTGGGCCACAATCCAAATGGCCGCAAACCATTTCGGGAGTGCGATTTTACTGTTATAGAAGATAGTTCCCGTTTTGGCGTTGAAATATTTTCCGGTATTGCGACAGCGGTATTGGCCGTTGGCACATTTATACACTTTCGAGATCGGGTCGAACGGACTCGTCACATAGCCATCCCAACGAATGCGCTCAAGATGTCCCATACACGTGGAATCATCGGGAAACGCGCGCTGCAGTTCCGTTAAAGACGTAAAGTCGCTAAAGTTCATGTTAATCTTTTTTACGCTACAAAAATAATATATTTTGTGTAAAAAAGTATATAGCGGCTAATTTTTGTACGTGTTTTCCCGATGAATGACAAAGTGCGTGCAATTGGGCGAATTTTTTTACCGTTGGCGAAAAAATGTTAACAAACACGGCTAATGTTTTAACAATGCCATTCTTAGCGAGTGAAAACAGATTAAATTAGCAATCGAGATTTACCCCAAAATCTATCCTTAAAAAACTACTGATGCGTGCAACCAGACAGCCCGCATGAAGTATTCTTACGTAATTATCGACGACGATCCCCGCAGCGTCCTGAAAACGCAGGCCATGGCCTCTGGTTTTCAGCAGCTGCAATATTTGGGAGCCGCCCATACTTACGATGAAGGGCTCGACCTGATTCTCGAGCACCAGCCGGCTGTCGTTTTTCTTGAAATTCAACCGGAAGATACGTCCAGTCGCCTTTCGCTGTCACTCATTAACGAATTGCACAGGTATCTCAAGCAGGTGCCAAAGATCATTATCACTACTTTCGATAAAGCGCTCGCGTTTGAAGCCATTAAATATGAGGTGTTGGATTATTGTGTCAAACCCGTTGCGGCAGGCGATCTGCGCAAAGCATTGCTGCGTTTGCAAAAATCCACGTCCGAGCCTCAAACCATTCCTGTTCCGCAGCCTGCCGTGGCGCACGTTCCGGTTTCAACAACAGGCGTTGCTGGTTATCCGTTCATTGTGGATCTTCCGATAGAGGCCAGTGACGTGCCGGAGAATTCAGGTGACATCGATAGCCGGACGGAGGAACATTTTTCGGATCCCGGGTCGGCATTGATCGGTACGATCGTTAACGCTGAACCACAGGGGGCTTTTACAGAGGTTGAAGAACAAACACCTCCTGAGGCGGCAAAGGATGAGAAACCTTTAATCATTTGTGTAAAGTCCTACGGAGACTACCGTTTTATTGAAGCCGGCGACATTTGTTATTTGCAGGCGGATAACAATTCTACAGACATCCATTTGTATAATGGAGAAATGATCACAGCTTTTAAAACGCTTAAGCATTTTGAAAATGTGCTTTCATCGCCGTTTGTCCGCATCCACAACAGTTATATTGTGAACATCGATTATGTATCGCGTATCCATACCGGAAACTCGGTGTGTTATATTAAAGGGACTACTACTAAACTTCCGTTCTCCAAATCTTACAAGGAGAATGTAGATGCGATTATCAATAGCATCACAAATGGGAATTATTTAGAGATATAAAGAATCCCATCTACCAAAATTTGACTGTCATCCACTATCAAATGGCGTACATCCACCATAAACGCCTGTAAACGCTATTATTGTAAGAGACCTCCTATGTAGTTTTACACCGTGAATGAATAACACTCACGCCATAAAACAAAATAAAATACCATAACATATTAAAGTCTCAAATTATGAAAAAAGCTATTTTAACATTCGGATTGTTCTCATTGATGATGGTTTTGACGTCGTTTACCAGCGCATCGGATATAGGAGGTCAGAAAGTTCCTGAGTCATCAAATCGCCCTTTCTTTGAAATTGGTGGACAACGCGTTCCAGGAGATAAAAATCCATTAGGAATTGGCGGCCAAAAAGTTCCAGAGTCTTCAAACAAACCGTTCACATTTGATATTGGCGGCCAAAAAGTTCCGGAATCTTCAAACAAGCCATTGGCATAAATTCATTACTTATATAGAAATAAAAAGGATTGCTCTAAGCAATCCTTTTTTATTTTAAATTTGGAAAAAAAAAGTGTTGAATCAGAAGTGCGCGTTGATAATTCTATCCCTTCTCACCCTCCTGAGTTGCGAAAAATCTTCAATTAGTAGGAGCAATTTGGTTTCTAATGACAGTTTGCCGTCGTATTTATCGATTGCGTCAAATTCCAACATTCCGCTTAGTGAACGCCGGAGGGCTAATACGAAGGCTTTAGATATTTTGCGAAACAAATCAGTTGACTCCACTAAGCTAAACTATATTTTCGACGTTGCTAGCAATTATTTTAGCTTAGAAGACTGGAAATCTTTTCAGATTGCGTCGAAATTAGCTTTAATAAATTCCATAAAAACAGCGGACACGATAAGTATCGCAAAGGCATATCGTTATAAGGCCGAGTACTATAAAGCTGTAAATTTAAAGGATAGTGCTTTTTTTTATTACTTAAAGGCCGAAAAACTTTATACGAGATTAAATGATAAGGAGAGCTTGGGTCGTATTTATTTAAAAAAGGGTATTATCCAATTTTATGCTAATGATTATCTAGGTGCTGATATTTCGACTTCGCAAGCATACAATCTTCTGAGAAACTCTGCTGACAAAGAAATAGTCTATCAAGCTATTAGCATGATGGGTATTATTTCAAACGAGATGAAAGATTATTGGAAAGCTATTAAAGAGCATTCTGAAGCTTTGGAACTAGTAAGAAAATACAAGTTAAATGATCAGTTTAATCAAGAGGCCACTTCACTTAATAATATAGGAAATGTTTATCAGAACTTAGGTTTAAATGAGGATGCGGTTAGAAATTTTAAAGATGCATTGCGTGATAGGGGCCTACAAAAAGAAACGCCTGATTTGTACGCGATTCTGCTTGATAATTTAGCTTATTCGCAACTGAAATTAAGAGACTATGATCAGTTACCAGATCTTTTTTGGAAAGCTCTAGAAATCCGCCAAAGTATGCAAAATTTATCCGGAATGGTGTTAAGTAAAATTCATATTTCTGAGTATTACTCTCAGATAAACGCCCCAGATAGCGCTAAGATCTTCGCAAATGAAGCGTTAGAAATTGCGAAAGCTTCCAAGGCGCCAGGCGATATTTTGGCCGCTTTAAAACAACTTTCAACGACTGAACATGAGAATGCTTCAATTTATTCAAGAGAATATATTCGTATCAACGACAGTTTGCAACAGGCAGAACGGAAATCTCAGAATAAATTCGCTCGCATACAATTGGAAACAAATGAATTGATTGAGGAAAAGGACAAGCTAGCGGAACAGAACAGAAATTTGGTTTATTTTTTTATTGGGTCTTCCTTGATAGGAATTTTACTTTTCGTGATTAGGAATCAGCGATCTAAAAACAGGGAGTTGCTGTTGATTCAGGCGCAACAAAAAGCTAATGAAGAGATTTATAATTTGATGATTTCCCAACAGGCGACAATCGAGGAAAGTAGAGTTAAAGAGAAAAAGCGGATCGCTCAGGAATTACATGACGGCATATTGGGACGGTTGTTTGGTGCAAGATTAAATTTGGACAGCCTTAATAAATTCAATGATGGAGATTCCATAGCAAGCCGTTTTAATTATTTAAATGAACTTAAGAACATTGAACAGGACATTCGCGAGATTTCACATGATCTGAACAGAGAAAAATATGCTTTGATTAACAATTTTCTCGTCATAGTAAATAATTTACTTGAAGAACAAAAGCAATCACACACCGCGAAAATAAGTTGGGCAATCGACGAAAACATTCAATGGGAGTCGGTAACGAACACGCTAAAAATTAACTTGTTCAGAATTCTTCAGGAATCTCTGCAAAATATAAACAAGTATGCTGACGCCAGTATTATTCAAGTTGAACTATTAAAGGAAGGAAGTAATATTAGAATGCAAGTGCGTGATAACGGGAAAGGGTTCGACACTAAAGTGAAAAAAATGGGTATTGGTTTGCAAAACATCGAAGCGCGCACTCGAGAATGCGGAGGTACCTTATCAGTCCAATCTAAAAGCGGGAAAGGAACCAATGTGCTAGTTATCATTCCTATATGATTAATTTACAGATTTTCTGTAATGAATGATACGTTCAAATTGTTATTTTTATAAAAAAATAATTTGGATACGATGAAAACATTTGGTTTAGCGTTGTTGGTTTTCGCGGTTTCAAATTGCGAACGGGTGGATCTAGCTCGGAATAATCCGCAGATAGAAAAATTTATTAGCCTCGCGGAGAACGAAAAAATCTCTATCGAAAATCGGTTTGCCTATTGCAATTTAGCAAAAAGTAAAATATCTACGAATTTTAAAGATTCCGTTTTAAATAGATTTAATTTTAGAGTTGCCGCTGTATATCTCGATCTAAACAAATGGACTGAACTTAAAAGTATTATCGAAGATACTAAGATTAATAGTAATAATATGAATGATCATTTAAGTGTCGCGAAATGCAATAAATACCTCGGTTTATATTATGAGCATGCGAGCAGAAATGATAGTGCATACTATTTTTTTTCTAAAGCGCAGAAAACGTTTGCGAAAATGCGGGAATATAAACAATTGTGTGAGTCATATCAAGACTTAGCTGTCATAGAATATTATATAAATAACTTTGCAAATAGTGAAAAATCGTTAGTGGCGGCTTTACGAGTCGCAAATAAATATGGACTTAACTCAGAAAAGTATTTTATTTATATTTATTTTGGTCTAAATGCTCGGGAGCAAAAGGATTTTGAAGGGGCTCTCACATATTTTAATAAAGCGCTAAATCTCGTAAACGATGGAGAGGTAAAAGTTCATCGATTTCATACTGAATATTGTCTAAATAATATTGGATATATTTACTTATTAAAGGGAAACTTAAGAAAGGCGCAAGATTTATTTCAACAAGCCATGAGCAATCCAAATATACAGGAGGATCCTGTAATATATGCAAGGTTGCGCGAAAACCTTGCTAAAATTAATTTGGAGAGGAAGAGGCTTGCAAACGTTTCGCATACGTTGAAGGACATTCATGCTAGCAGGACAAAGTTAGGTATACTTGAAGGCCAAAACTTCAACCGCCTCTACCTTTCCGAATACTATGCTGCGACAAAAGACACAGTCAAAGCCATTCAATACGGACAAGAGGCTTATAACTTATCCCGCGAATTCAATGCGCCAAATGATATGCTGCTTTGTTTGAAGCACTTGAGCAAAATCAACCCAGGGAAATCGTTAGCGTATGCCAGCCGGTACATCAAGATAGCCGACAGCATGCATCAACTTGAGCGGGAAACACGGGACAAATTTGCGAAAATCGCTTATGAGACTGAGGAAATCACGCAGGAAAAGGAACTCGTTGAGAAAGAAAAATCCATCTGGTTGGGGGCAACCGTTATGATGGGAGGATTTGGAATGTTGTTGATCGTAATTGCCCGGCAACGCATCAGACAAAAGGAGTTGTTGCTAGCCCAAAGTCAGCAGGACGCAAAAGAGGAAATTTATCAACTGATGCATAACCAGCAGTCAAAAATTGATGCGGGGCGACAAAGCGAAAAGGAACGCATAGCGCGTGAACTGCACGACGGCGTAATGAACCGGCTCGCCTCCACGCGGTACAATTTGCATATTCTCAATAATAGTACGGATCCGCAAACGATTCGGAAGTGCATCGGCTACATTGATGGAATTCACGATATCGAAAAGGAAATCCGCAACATTTCGCACGATTTGAACAATGAAGTGTTTAACGATAATGACAGCTTTAAACGGATTCTGATGACTTTTTTTTCCGACCAGAAAAATATCCTCAAAGCTGAACTATTTACAGATATCGACAGAACCATTAAATGGGAATTATTAAAAAGCACCCAGAAAATCAATCTCTACAGGATTCTGCAGGAGGGATTGCAGAATGCCAATAAATACGCCCAGGCAGACCATATCTTTGTGAATATTTCCAACTATGAAGAGTATATCCTGCTGGAAATCCACGATGATGGGATAGGATTTAAGGTCTATGAGAACAGAAAAGGCATCGGTCTCAAAAATCTCAAGGCCAGAGCAAAAGATTGTGAAGGAATGCTACATATAAGTTCGGCTAGCGGAAGCGGAACCACCATTGTTGTATCTATTCCGATTGATCGGACATTATTAACATAAATACCGGCTTATGGAAACGCCAATTAGAATGCTCATCGTGGATGATCACCCCGCAATCATCGAAGGGTACAAAAGTATCTTTTCAGGTAGTAAAATGCCGTTAGAATTTGAAAGCGCCTATAATTGTGAGGACGCGTTTAAAGCGATCGCGGGTAGGCGTAAGAAGTATGATGTCGTTTTGCTCGACGTAATGCTGCCTGCATTCGAACCTCAAAATCTTTCCTCGGGCGAGGAAGTGGCGCTGATGATCCAACGCGAAATGCCGTCCACGAAGATTATTATGCTAACCTCCCACGCCGACAGCTTTACGCTTTATTCATTGATCAAGCGGGTTTGTCCACAGGGATTATTGGTCAAAAGCGATTTTAAACCGCAGGAATTACTGTCGGCATTTGATAGCGTTCGCGAAGGGAAAACGTATTACAGCATTACCGCGCAGCAAAGTCTTAAGGCAATCCAGGCAAAAGAAATGTACCTCGACACGTGTAACCGACGTATCATCTCTCTAATTGCGAAAGGTGTTAAAACCAAAAATCTGCCGGCGCATCTTAATTTATCGATTAGTTCGGTCGACAAAAGAAAGGCACAGATTAAAGAAATTTTCGACATCGTCAAAGGAACCGACGAAGATATTATCCGCGAAGCGAAAAGAAACGGGTTTATTTGACGCGCTCGGATATTGGTCAATTGTAAGCCAACGTCAATATACGCTTTTATAATCGGGAAGTGTTTGGATTCAATTCAACGGGAATGCAACGTTCGCGTCCTGACATTTATTTTAAAAATAGCTTCACACAAAAATTTCGTCGAACGGAACGGAAAAAAAACTAGGTTTGCATACTCAAACAAGCTGTGATATGCCGATTACCGTAAATATTTTGATTGTGGACGACCATCCGTTCATTATAGAAGCATACAAAAACGCAATTAAAGGGTACAATTCCAAAGGTGTATACGAATTTACCATTACCCAAGCCAAAGACTGCAAAACCGGTTATGAAGCCATTACGGAAGCCGACGCCCCATTTGGCATCGCGTTCTTCGATTTAAGCATGCCGGTATATGAGGAAAAGGGAATTTTCTCCGGTGAAGACTTAGCACTGCTGGTCAAGCGTGAGATGCCCGATTGTAAGACCATTTTGCTCACCATGCACACTGAGCTGCTCAAAATCAACACCATCATCAAAAACATCAACCCCAATGGCCTGGTAATTAAAAATGACCTCACGTTCGACGAACTGTTGGTGGCTTTCGACAAAATCTTGAAAGGGGAAAATTATTATAGTCAGACGGTCGTCAGGCTCGTAAGCCAGTTACAATACGAAAATATTGAGATTGACGCATTCGACAAACAAATTCTTTACCATCTGTCCAAAGGCACAAAGACCAAGGATATTCCCCAATTTGTTCCTTTATCGTTAAGCGCCGTTGAAAAGAGAAAATTGAATTTAAAGGAAACATTGGATATCAAAGGCGGTAGCGATATTGATTTGATCCGTGAAGCAAAAAATAAAGGATTGTTGTAGATTACGGAAAACCGTAACTATAATTGCGGGAAACCACATCAAAAAATGCGGTAAGCCGTATGGGTTGTTTCCAGTCTTTTTTTAATTTTACAGTGTGATAATGAGTTAGTTAATTATCATTTGATATTTGAGCGTAAAAAGTTACCCTAGAAATCAGCCCCAGATTGATTACCAGGAAGTTTTAAACTTTTTACAAATATAAAAAGCGATGTAGTAGGGAACATCGCTTTTTTTTATTTTATATGGAGCGTCTAAATTAGAGGGCATCAATATCTTCGAGCGCGAATTCTTCAATCGTGCGTGGGCGAAAGGTAGAAAAGTCGATATCGAGCACATGCCGTAGCGTGCGCCTGAGTTTATCGATACTCGTGGGTTTGATTACAAAGTAGTTGGCCCCGGCTTCCTTGGCCTTGAGTATGTTGGCAAAGCCGATGGCCGTCAGTACCACTATAGGGAGGTCGGTGAAGCGGTCGACCACGCGGATCTCGCGGATAATTTCAAAGCCGTTGCGCAGCGGCATCTGCAAATCGATAAAAAGGGCATTGGGCAGTTTCTTTACCAGGTTTAGGTTTTTCAGCATCGTTTCGGAGCTGGTGAAAACAATAACCTGCACATTGTCAAAGTGTTCCGTGGCTTCCAGAAATAATTCAATATCGTCTTTATCGTCGTCAAGATAGAAGATTCTAAGTTTGCTCATAGTGAAGTAATTATAATTTTCTTAAAAGTAGTCAAAATGTATCATTCGCGCTACATTTTCTTACTTTTTAAATTTTGTGGAAGTACCGGGCCGTAGCGTGTTGGTAGGTGGTCGCATAACGTGAGTAAAATCTAAATTAAATCAATATTATCCTACAAATAATTCTTAATTGTTGTATTTTGTCGATTATATAGATATATTCGTCGACGATTTGAGATGTTTAAAATAGGTTTGCATACTCAAATCATTAACCCTTATCCCTAATCTATGAGAAAACTGTTACTTTTTGGCGCGCTGTGCGCCAGTATCTGGACCGGGCAGGTCCGCGCTCAGGCTTTTGCTGAAGCATTCAATGACATTAACACGCTGGCCGGCTCAGGCTGGGTTACGGTAAATGCCAGTGTACCTGTGGGAAGCATGTCGTGGTTTCAGGGCACCAACGTTGGTGCAGGCGGTCCTTTCGACGCATTCAGTGGTGCGGCCAATGCTTATATAGCGGCCAATTACAACAATACAGGAAATACGGGAACGATAAGCAGCTGGCTCCTTACGCCAAACCGCACGTTCCGCAACGGCGATGTGATTACGTTTTACACCCGGAAAGCCTCGCCGGATACTTACCCAGACCGTCTTGAGGTACGCCTGAGCACCAACGGGGCCAGTACCACTGTGGGTTCGGGCACGTCGACCGGAGATTTCACGACGCTGTTGATGTCGGTCAATCCTACCCTTACCACTGGCGTTTATCCCACGGTCTGGACGCAATTCACAATAACCCTGAGCGGACTCCCGGCGCCAACTTCGGGCAGGGTCGGCTTTCGGTACTTTGTGACATCCGCAGGACTCAGCGGCAGCGCTTCTGATTACATCGGCATTGACAATGTGGTCTATACCCCTTATGTATGTCCTACGCTGACTGTTTCGCCCCCTTCGCTCCCGACAGCCTATGGTGGAATGCCATTCAGCGCTTCATTGTCGCAAACCGGCGCATTGGGTGCACCTAATTATACGGTAATGGCGGGGGCGCTTCCTCCGGGATTGACGCTTTCGGCTGCAGGGGTACTCAGCGGTACGCCAACGGCTATGGGTTCGTTCGCCTTTACAGTGACGGTCAATGATGCCAGCGGTTGCAGCGCCAGCAAGGTTTATACACTCAACGTATTACCGTGCACATTTACGGCCCCGCTGACCCTTCCGGTTATTACGGCCCAGTGTGGGCTCACATTGCCCGAGTTGACCCCTCCTTCGATAACAGATAGTTGTGGCAACGTCATCACCCCGCAGGCCATTGCGCCACTGCCCATCACATCGCAGGGTTCATCTCTGATCACCTGGGTATACACAGGCTTGCTGGGCGGCACCCAAACCGCTATACAGCAAGTATGGATCGAGGATACTGTCCCGCCCGTACCGGTAACAGCCGTTCTTCAGGACATCGTGTCGCAATGCGAAGTAACAGAGACCATGGTAACGATCCCATCAGCTACGGACAACTGTGGCGGCAACGTAACAGTGACGAGCGACACAACCTTCCCGATCACCGCGCAAGGCACGACCGTGATCACATGGACCTACGCCGATGCCAACGGCAACACGTC
>JAEWLN010000191.1 GCA_023457535.1 Bacteroidota bacterium | reverse complement strand
GCCAGATCCTGCGCCGTGCCGCCAATGTTGGCGCGTCCGGAGGCAAATCCGCGGATGTCGGACAAAACGCCTTTCCCGATTGAGCCGAGCACACCCAGATTGAAATCCTCAAAATTCAAATCGAGGTCCAGTTTGGTTTGTTCGGACACGATCTCTACCTCGCCCTGCGCGCTGAACGACTCTACATTTTGGTTCTCAATGCTCGAATCGACATAGAATTTGCGCAGTTTTTCATCGCCCGCAATCGTGAGGTCCATCACGCCGAGCTCTACGCCATTGAGGTACAGGTTTTCGATCGCGACTTTGGCCGTGGGTTTGTAAACCGCATTATTTTCCTTGAAATTGATCACGCCATCCATGTGACCGGCTATCGTGAATTTGCCGAGCGATGGCAGCAGTTTTTCAAGTTCGACATCGGTAAAGCGCAGCGTGAGATCTTTGTGGTTGTTGCTTTTGAGCCATCCGTTGAGCTCGATTTTTTGACCTTCATGCGAGAGCACGACATTGTCGATCGCAAAATTTTTGAGCGATTTGTCAAACACCACTTTGTTGTCGCCGGCATCGCCTTCATTCAAAAACCACAGATTGTCCCTGAATTTAAGCTCCGATTTCTGGACGCCCACCACGCTTTGCCGGTCCTTGTTGATCGTATGGTACAAATTCAGGTTGTACATGTCCTGCGCTTTATCGCCGCCTTTAAATTCGGTGCGCAGGAACAAAGTATCTTTGGTCGTGATGTTGACCAGGTTGAAATCCGATATTTTATACTGCGGCGTTTTGATCGAATCGAGCGAAATATACGCGTTGTAAAGCGGGTTCTTGTTGTCCAGGTCCACGCGGATGCTGTCAAAGACGTTCTCAAAGGCAGTGATTTTAGGCGATCGGAAATTGAGCTTGAAATCGTTGTCGTCCGAATTGATGCTGCCGCGGAAATTGGTGTTTTGCCCGATAACGATCCCCGGATAGAAAATCTCGACGATTTTGTTGTAGATCGTAAAATCGAACCGCAGGAACTGGCCTTTTTTGACCTTGTTCGGCGAATAATTGGCATAGAGGCTGCCCAAGGAATTCTCGACCATTTTGCGCAACTGCCCGAACTCGAACTTGCCTACGACCTTGCCGTCGATGATATCGGGCGAATTGATCGAAATGGTCCTGACACGGTCCTGATCGAATGACGAACGCACCGTAAAATCGTCGAAATAATAAGTGTCTTTGGAGTTTTGGTAAGACGTTCGGTTGATGAACACATCGCCTTTCAAATTGTCGAGCGAATTGCCTGAAATGGCCATGCGCACATCGCCTTTGAACACGGCAATGGAATCTTTGACGAGTTTGAGCTTGGACAAATCGGCGTAATCGACCTTGGTGTGGAAATCGTACGCATATTCTTTTTTTGAAAAATTGACCTGCCCCTCGAAATCCATGAACAAATTGGGGTCATTGACATAGAGTTCGCCTTTGAAAAAAGGTTTTTTGAAACTGCCGTCGACCACCACGCGCGTGTAGGTGTAATCGCGCAGCCTGATTTTGTGGATGTCGCCGGAAATGCGCGTATCGAGGTATTGTTCAGTGAATCCTTTTCCGTCCACGTCCACGTTGAGCGATACGTGGCCCACGTCTGTGCGTTCGAGAAAGGAGCCCAAATCAAAATTGTCCAGGATGATCGTCCCTACATACGTGGCATTGTCGATGTTGTCGATATCAGTCATTGTGAGCTCGGACTTGACATTGCCGAGCACAGTTCGCAAAAAGAACTCCGTATCGATGGTTTTGGCCGTGATCTCCGCGCGCCCGTTCAGGTTGAAGTTGCCGAGTTTGGAAAGCGATGTAGGCAATTTTTTTCCGAGCACGTTGGGCAGCAGCGACGTCAGATCGGCATAATTGGAAGACACGCGCGAAAAATTCCCGTTCATGTAAAAAAACTGGTCCTGGGTTTTCCCGAACAAATTCTTGAAGTTCACGTTGCCTACGATCTGCGAGCCGCGATCGTCCTCGAGCCGGAGTTTGGTAGCCGTCAGATCGTTGAGCGTACCGGTCACATAAGACCGCAGTTTGAACTTTTTATCCTTTCCGAGCTCGTTGTAAAAATGCCGGATGTCGTTGCTCGACAAAAGCGCATCGTCCACGCGGATGTCAAATTGGACTTTGTTGTTGAAATCGGCGAAATCCTTTCGGTTGTAATTCAGGATGACCTTGCCTTTTAAAAACGATTCCTCGGTCAGCAAATCGAGGCTTTCGAGCTTGATGTTGCGCTTGGTATACGTAAATTTCGAGGTCAGGTTTTTGACATACAGCCCGCGGTGGTCGAGCGCTGCCATCTTTTTGATGTCCATGTTCACATCGGGCCCGAAAATCTGGAAATTGGCGATTTCCGCGTTGATGTTGCGCAAATCCAGATCCTTGGGGTTTGGACGGTTCTCATCGAGCATGATAAAGCGCGACCGCGTGAAATATGCGTTTTTGGCGCGCATGAGGAATTTTTTGCCCGATGAAGGTTTGTCCGAATCGAACAGCGCCACAAACCGGTCAAGGTTCGTATCGGTTTCCGCTTTGTATTGCTTGAGGTTGAAGACCAGGCCGTCCATGCGGATCGTCCCGAAGAGCAGATCGCCCTGGATCATCTGCTGGGCGTCGAGAATGTTAGTTTTAATGCGGCTTGCGTAAATGAGCGTGTCCTTGTGGTGGTCGAAAATCATCACGCCTTTGAGCTTGACCCCGCCAAAAATGGTCACGGCCACCTTTTCAATATGGATATCGGTTTTGAAATCCTCGTTGATGCGCGACGTGGCGTATTCGGCAATGCGCGTTTGGACCGACGGCAAGGAAAGCGCAATGGCCAGGCCAATCAACAGCAAAATGAGCACAAGCAGGACGCGCAACAGGAAATTCCTGATCCTGACGCCTGTGGACGGCTTCTTTTTTTCGGGTGCTGTGGGCTGGTTCTGTTCCAAAAATAAAATGTCTGGGGCGCGCCGGGCTTGGTAAAAATCCTTAATTTTGTGTGCCTCAAAAGGCTTGTCAAATATAATCCAAAATTTCGTGCATTTTTATGCAAAAAAATCCAGTTTTTATATTGGCCATTGAAAGTTCGTGCGACGACACGGCAGCGGCCGTCCTTGAAAACGACAAAGTACGGTCCAATGTTGTGGCCAATCAGGTCATTCACAACCAATATGGCGGCGTTGTGCCCGAGCTGGCCTCGCGCGCGCACCAGCAAAACATTGTGCCTGTGATCGATGCGGCGCTCAAAAAAGCGGGCATCACCGCGCAGGATTTATCGGCCATCGCCTTTACGCAAGGTCCGGGACTGATGGGATCGCTGCTCGTGGGCACTTCCTTTGCCAAATCGCTTTCGCTCGCCCTTGGCATTCCGCTGATCGCCGTAAACCACATGCAAGCGCACGTGTTGGCCCATTTCATCGACGAAGAAGGTTTTGACCAACCCGATTTTCCGTTCCTCGCGCTCACGATTTCAGGCGGACATACGCAAATTGTCAAAGTCAACGATTTTTTCGACATGGAGATCATCGGTGAAACCACAGACGACGCTGTTGGCGAGGCGTTCGACAAATCGGCAAAAATACTTGGTCTTCCGTATCCGGGCGGCCCGCTCGTGGATAAATATGCCCAACTGGGCAATCCCAGGGCGTTTTCATTTACGAGGCCAAAAGTGCCGGGGCTCGATTTTAGTTTTTCCGGATTGAAAACGGCCATTTTATATTTCATCCAAAAGAATGTGGCTCAAAATCCGGATTTTATCAACCAGAACCTAAACGATATTTGTGCCTCGATCCAGCATACGATCATCGGAATTCTGATGGAAAAAACCAAGCAGGCAGCCGATGAGACCGGTATTACGCAAGTAGCGATCGGGGGCGGCGTATCGGCCAATTCCGGCATCCGTCAGGCAATGAAGGACGCCGAGGCCGCTTTTGGGTGGAAAACGTTCATCCCCAAATTTGAATACACCACAGATAATGCGGCGATGATCGGCATCGTTGGCTACCGCAAATTCCTGTCCGGCCAATTTGAAACTTCAGCCGTGGCCGCCAAAGCCCGTATTCCATTCTGATGCAATTGTTCTATAACCCACAGTTGACCACCGTGTCCGATTCGCTTGTTTTCGATCGCGAAGAAAGCCGTCACATCATTAAAGTACTGCGCAAAAAAGAAGGCGACAACATTTTTGTAACCAATGGTTTGGGATTTTTATTCAAGACGCAAATCACGATGGCTTCGGAGGCCAGGTGCACCGTCCGGATCGTCTCGCACGAACAGTCGGAAAAACTTCCTTACCACGTGCATCTGGCCGTGGCCCCTACCAAAATGAACGACCGGTACGAATGGTTTCTCGAAAAGGCGACCGAGATTGGCATTGGCGAGATCACACCCATCATTTGCGACCATTCCGAGCGCACCCAGCTCAAGACCGAACGGATGGAAAAAATCCTGCAATCGGCGATGAAGCAATCGTTGCATTATCATTTGCCACAGCTCAATGCGCCTGTCGCGCTGCGCGATTTTCTCAACCCATCGCGCGATGGCCAGTTGTTTATCGCACATTGTGAGGAATCGGACAAAAGATCGCTCAAATCAGCGCTGGTTCCCCAATCGGATGTCACGATACTGATCGGCCCCGAAGGCGATTTTTCGATAGGCGAAATCGAGTTGGCGCGCCAAAAGGGCTACACGGCGGTTTCGCTCGGGAATACGCGCCTGCGCACAGAGACCGCTGCCGTCGTGGCCTGCCATAGCGTGGCGTTTGTCAATGAGTAGCGCCCGGTATCGGACACTAACCATTCTAATTTATTACATTTGTAGAAAACCAGCCTGATGAAGAAATTTGTTTTTGCATGCCTGTGCTGTGTCGGCCGGATACGCTCAGGAAATCGCATTGCTTAAATACAGCGGCGGCGGCGATTGGTACGCCAATCCGACTTCGCTGCCCAATTTGATTAAATTCTGCAATCAGAACATCCAAACCCGGATCAAGGCCAGGCCCGCAACGGTAGAGCCGTCGAGCCCGGATTTGCTGTCGTATCCGTTTGTGCACATGACCGGCCACGGCAATGTGGTGTTCAGCGACGCGGATATTGCCAACCTGCGCCAATACCTCAATGCGGGCGGATTTTTGCACATCGACGACAATTACGGCATGGACCAGTACGTACGCCGGGAGATCAAGCGGATTTTTCCAACAAGCGAACTCGTCGAATTGCCTGCTACGCATGCGATTTTTCAAAAACCGAATCCATTTCCGGCCGGACTTCCCAAAATTCACGAGCACGACGGCAAAAGACCGCAGGCCTTTGGGATTTTTACCGATGGCCGACTGGTTTTGCTCTACACTTACGAAACCGATCTGGGCGACGGCTGGGAAGACCCTGAAGTCAACAACGATCCGGCCGAGGTACGCCAAAAAGCGCTCAGGATGGGTGCCAATATCATTGCTTATGTATTTGGCAACTGAAAAGTTTAGTATCTTCACTATAAATTTTCCCCGATGACCTCAAGAACCATCGCCTTTGGAATCCTTAAAGCAGCCGCTGCAGTCGCCGGGGTTTGCTTGCTTGCCTATTTTTTATATCAGGTTCAGGCGGTGTTGGTTTACCTGGTCGTGGCGCTGATCACCACGCTGATCGGGCTGCCGGTCCTTCACTTTTTCCAACGCCGGCTCAAGTTCAACAACACCTTTGCAACCATTGCCACGGTGTTTATTTTTGTGTTGATTCTCGCGGGGTTCGTGATGATGTTCATTCCGCTGATTTCCTCGCAGGGACAAAATCTGTCGCTGCTGCAAACGGCGGAAATTGAGCGCAACCTGACCCAGCTCATCAGTAAAATAGCAGTCTTTCTCGAAAGCCACAACATCGATTCTGAAAATCTTCTGAAAGAAGCCAACATCGGATCCAAGCTCAATTTGTCGTTCATCCCTGATTTTCTGAACGGCCTGCTGGCTACGATCGGGAGTTTTGGCGTCGGACTTGCCTCGGTGCTGTTCATCACTTTTTTTTTCCTCAAAGACCGCGCATTGTTTGTCAAAGGCGCCAAAAAACTGATCCCGGATTCGCATGAGGAACAAATCCTGAATTCGCTCGGGAAAATCAACTATTTACTGACGCGGTATTTCATAGGACTGGCCTTGCAATTGCTGATTATTTTTGTGCTGTATCTGATCGTCCTGATCATTTTTGGCGTGCAGAATGCGCTTGTAATCGCGTTTTTATGTGCGGTGCTCAATATCATCCCATACATCGGACCGCTGATCGGATCTGTGCTCGCAGCCGTCCTGACGATGATTTCCAACATCGGAAGCGATTTCCAGACCGAGATTTTACCGACGACCATTTATGTCATGATCGGATTCTGGATCGTACAGGTGATTGACAACAATGTTTCTTCTCCGCTGATTTTCTCCAACAGCGTCAACTCGCATCCGCTTGAGATTTTCCTGGTGATTTTGATCGCAGGCTCGCTCTTTGGCGTGGTCGGCATGATCGTGGCCGTGCCGGTGTATACGATCATTAAGGTCATCGGCAAAGAATTTTTCCCGGAAAACCGCGTGGTTCGCCTGCTCACGAAAGACATCTGATTTGAACTTGCTCACCCCTGAAGTACAACAATTCATCAACGCAAATGTAGGCGGCAACCTGACGCGGCTCGCATTGCAGAAAAATCCGTTCCCCGAACTCGAATGGCCCGCCGTGGTTGGCCAGATCGCAGCCAAAACCAAAGCAAAGGACAAATTGCCAACGTGGTTCGCCGCGCCCGGCATTTTGTATCCGTCAAAAATTTCGGTCGAGCAAACCTCGTCTGAGGTAACGGCGCGTTATAAATCGGAGATTGTTTCCGGTAACAGCCTGATTGATCTTACGGGCGGGTTTGGTGTGGACGATTATTATTTTGCCCGACGGATCGAAACGGTCGTGCATTGCGAACGCGATCCGGAGCTTTCGCGCATCGCAGGCCATAATTTTGAAAAGTTAGGCGTTCCGATCCGATGTGAATCCGGCGACAGTACGCAAATCCTTTCATCGCTAAACCGTCGGTTTGACTGGATTTTCATCGATCCGTCGCGGCGTCATGAGGCCAAAGGCAAAGTGTTCCTGCTTGGCGATTGTGAACCCGATGTGCCGTCACTGCTCGAATTTTACTTCCGCTACTCCGATCGGATCCTGATCAAAACCGCGCCGCTGCTCGACATTGCCGCCGGTTTGTCCGAACTCAGGGATGTGCGCGAAATTCATGTGGTTGCCGTTGACAACGAAGTGCGCGAATTGCTGTGGGTCATCGAAAAAGGATTTAATGAATCGGTAAATGTAAAAGCAGTCAACTTATTGCAGGACAAGACATTAAAATTTAATTTTAATTGGAACGAGCCGGCAGAGGCGGTACTTTCCGAACCCAAAAAATATTTGTACGAACCCAATGCGGCGATCATGAAATCGGGCGGTTTCAATCCGGTTTCACAACAATACGCATTGGCCAAATTGCATCCACATTCGCACTTGTATACCTCAGATTCGCGCATCGATTTTCCGGGCCGCGTTTTTGAGATCCGGCAGGTGATCCGCTACAGCAAGGCCAGCATGAAGCCTTTTCAGGGTACAAAGGCGAACGTGACGACGCGCAACTTTCCTGAATCGGTCGAGATGATTCGAAAAAAATACAAAATCCGCGACGGCGGCCCCACCTATTGTTTTTTTACCACCGATATGAAAAACGCTAAAATAGTTTTAATTTGCGCCAAAATTTAACCCATGAAACGGATCGTCTTTTTTTTGTTTGTCTGCAGTGCGGCGCTGGCCCAGAAACCGTGTGATTTCAGTGTGAATGTGACCGATTCGATCGGCACGTACAAGGCGACCAAAGAAATGCTGGTGTATGAAAAGGTGTTTGCGGGCAATGCGTCGTACATTTTCAATTCAATCGCAGTATCGGACGGGCTGCCCACGCTCAACATCCAATTCATCGAAAAGAGCGCTGACTTCATCAAAGCGCGTTGCCTGGACGCCAATTCGCGGCTTTACCTGCAACTGGAAAACGGCCGGATCGTCACCTTGCTGCACCTTCCCAAGGAGAGCTGCGGTTCGATGGTACGCGACGACAAAGGGTTCAACAACCGCATCCTGACCGGTTATTTTGTTTTCAAAAAAGACGATGCCGATTATTTAAAGACTTCGCCCGTATCATTAATGCGCATTAAATTTGCGACCGAAACCGCGGATTTTATTGTCCGGAACGCCATCAAAGCCGAGCTCGACAACCAATTGTATACGCCGTCCACGTATTTCATGGACTATTACCACTGCATCAACACTGCCAATTAATCGCAATTCCATCTGGCATTGGACAGGCTGAAATCCTGCGCCGAGCCTTTGAGATTGTAGTGCCACCACTCGCTTTCTAATATTTTGAAACCAGCGCCCGTCATGGCATTGCGCAACAATCTTCTGTTTTTTCTGACTTCTCCCGATACGCTTTTATACCCATGCGCGGCTTCCGGCCCGAAATGGTCGAATCCTGTGCCCATGTTTAATTCCGCTCCGTTCCGATCGACGAGCGTAACATCGACTGCCCCGCCGCGATTGTGGATCGATCCTTTTTTAGGATCTGCGACATATTTGGGGTTGGACACAATGGCCCACATGCGTTTCTGGATGTCGAGCGGCCGGTAACAATCGAATAGCTTAATGCGAAAGCCTTTTTCGATAAGCCTCCGATTGGCCTTGACCAACGCTTTGACGGTCTTGAGACGCAAAAGACATTCTCCGCAATCGTACACTTTTGATTGGAGAAAGTTGTCCGGCGTGGCGTAACGCATGTCGTAGACGAAATCGGTGCTGTAATCGCGCAGGTTTACGAAAGTGGTATCGGCAATGGTTTGGCTATCGCCTGTACCGATGTCAGTTTCCTGGCATTGAACCGATGCGAACAGCAACAAAACGGGTATCAATATGATTTTTTTCATACCGGAAAGATAAAAAATAGATCTGATCCGAACGCGTATAATATTGTTTAACATTTCAGTTAAAATATTAAACAGTATTATGAAGGCTAAACCTTTAAAAAGTTAGAAATGGTGCAGACAAAAATCCCAGACGACTAAAAATCAACCATTTATTTGCGTAAAACAGTGGTTAAACTAAAGCTATTTTCTATCCACAACGCACCACTTAAATCTAACTTTACGCAACAATTTAAATTAACCGTCATGAAAAAAATTACTTTATTCGCAATTGGCGCGTTGGGTATGCTGGGTTTTACAGCCAGCGCCCAAACCGCGCGTGTGCAAGTCGTCCACAATTGTGCCGATGCTGCCGCTGCCACCGTAGATGTGTACCTGAATGGTGCGCTGCTGCTCAATGACTTTGCGTTTCGTACCGCAACACCGTTTATCGACGCGCCGTCCGGGGTGCCGTTGAGCATCGACATTGCGCCCGGCAACAGCAGTTCTGTAGCGCAAAGCATTTACAATCTGACCACAACGCTTTCCGATGCCCAAACCTATGTACTGGTGGCCGATGGAATCGTCAGTGCGACCGGTTATAACCCTGCACCGGCGTTTGGCATTACCGTTTTTTCACAAGGACGCGAGGCCGCCGGGTCGCCCGCCAATACCGATGTGCTGGTGCATCACGGCGCGACCGATGCCCCGGCCGTGGATGTGGTCGAAATGAGTATTCCGGCCGGAACTGTCGTGAACGATTTGGCCTATCCCGGTTTTACATCCGATTATCTTGGGCTGATAACCGGCGACTACATCATTGACGTGACCGATGCATCGAGGAATAACGTTGTGGCCAGTTATGCTGCGCCGCTCGAATCGCTCGGGTTGCAGGGCGCTGCGCTCATGGTTGTGGCAAGCGGTTTTCTCGATCCCGCGCAAAACAGCAACGGGCCGGCATTTGGACTTTGGGTCGCATTGCCCTCGGGAGGCGCGCTGATTCCACTGCCGCCCGCCCCTACCGCCCGCGTCCAGGTGATCCATAATTGCGCCGATCTTGCCGCGGCCATTGTAGATGTGTACGCCAACGGCGCGCTGTTGCTGGATGATTTCGCGTTTCGCACCGCCACGCCATTTGTCAATATTCCGGCCGGCGTTCCGGTTAATTTGAGCGTCGCACCCGGCAACAGCGCATCCTCGGCCGAAAGTATTTACGATACGGATGTGACATTGCTGGCAGGCGAAAAATACGTACTCGTGGCCAACGGCATTGTCAGCGCTGTGGGTTACGTGCCCGCACCACCATTCGAATTATCGGTTTTTGCCCAGGCGCGCGAAACGGCCACAACGGCTGGCAACACCGATGTGCTCGTCGTACACGGTTCAACCGATGCGCCTACGGTAGACGTGCTCGAAAGCAGCGTTCCTGCGGGCACTTTGGTCGATGACATCAGTTTTCCGTCGTTCAGCACCTCCTATCTGGAATTGCCCACCGCCGATTATGTACTTGACATCGCGGACGCCTCGGGCACTACTATTTTAGCACGTTATGCCGCCCCGTTGGCAACATTGGGATTGCAGGGACAGGCGCTGGCGGTGGTCGCGAGCGGCTTTTTAAATCCGATGCAAAACAGCAACGGTGCGGCGTTTGGACTTTGGGTAGCACTGCCGTCCGGAGGGCCGCTCGTACCGCTACCGGATGCTCCGCTCGGCTTGTCAACATTTGCCGATGCAGGATGGTCCGTGTATCCGAATCCGGCCAATGATTTTGTTTACGTCAACCTACATGAGGTTTCGCAAGTCCCTTACCTGATCGCCGATATGAACGGACGGACCGTCGCAAGCGGATCATTTACATCGAAAATTGATGTGACGGGTCTGGCCGCGGGTGTGTACATTTTGAGTTTGCCGCGCCAGCGCCTGACGCATAAACTTGTCGTGAATTGATTTGGAGTGGAAAGATCCGCAGACATTGGTTTGCGGATCTTTGCTATCGGATTGTTAAAAATGCAGGTGTTTTGGTCTGCGTTGCAGTGGAGAAGCCAATCCGTCACAAAAACCTAGATGATGCCGTTTTTTTTAAATGCCGCGCTGTTTGACACAATCAAAATATTTTGTGTCAATTTCCAAATCGAGCTGAACGCGCGCGCTCTGGGAGTTTCCCGTGATGTGAAGTTCGATTGGAGATTTTCCGGCGGCATTTACGTAGTCGCAGAGTCTGAATTGGGCATTTATTGACACCAGATTTTTGTTTGTGTCAATTATTGTGTCAAAAAACCGATCATATCATTTTACCCTTATTAGAATATCAAACAAGAAACGACTGAAAATCAAAAGCTTATCTTGATTTTCAGACGTAAAATGATTAGAACATTTTTAGTGGTTGTGAACGCAGAAGGATTCGAACCTTCGACCGCCTGCTTAGAAGGCAGGTGCTCTATCCAGCTGAGCTATGCGTCCTAATTTTGTAGGATTACTCACGTGATCCTGAAATGGATTCCAGTGCTAACCAAATCCCTAGCCTTGCAGGCTTCTTATTTTTGCAGGATTACTCACGTGATCCTGAATCGGTTTCGGTGCTAACCAAATCCCTAGCCTTGCAGCCTTCTTATTTTTGCAGGATTACTCACGTGATCCTGAATAGGTTTCGGTGCTAACCAAATCCCTAGCCTTGCAGGCTTCTTATTTTTGATTTTAAAAGTAAAGCCCGAATGAATTCGGCTTTACTTTTAAAATCAAAAATCCCTTTCGCTGCGCAAAGGGATTTGTTTGTCGGGGTGGCAGGATTCGAACCTGCGACCTCCTGGTCCCAAACCAGGCGCGATGACCGGGCTACGCTACACCCCGAAGAAGCGGAGAGACAGGGACTCGAACCCTGGCGACAGTTACCCGCCGACAGATTAGCAATCTGCTCCGTTACCACTCCGGCACCTCTCCGTTGCAAACAAGTTGACCTTTTTTGCGGTTGCAAATGTAACTTTTCATTCCGTATTGCACAACTAAATGCAATTTTTTTTGAGGTTTTTTTTACCCTTCCACGCAAAACAGTTCATTGTCAACGATCTGTAACCGATATGACTTTGCGCGGTATGGAATAAAATGCCAAAGGAATTTCCAGATCGGTTGAAAATGGTTAAATTCGCAACCAAATTAACTAGCAACAAATACTATGAGCAAAAAAGTGGTTATCGTGTCGGCTGTGAGGACGCCAATCGGAAGCTTTATGGGCGCATTGTCTACGGTTCCGGCACCAAAATTAGGAGCTGCGGCGATCAAGGGCGCACTCGACAAAATCAATCTCGATCCCAAATTGGTCGATGAAGTTATCATGGGCAACGTGGTCCAGGCCGGCGTAGGTCAGGCCCCGGCGCGCCAGGCCGCTATTTATGCGGGTTTGCCTGAAAGCGTCATCACCACAACGGTTAATAAAGTATGTGCCTCGGGCATGAAGGCCGTGATGCAGGGCGCACAGGCCATTATGCTCGGCGATGCGGAAATCGTCGTGGCCGGCGGCATGGAAAACATGAGCCTGATTCCACACTATGTACACATGAGGACGGGTATGAAATTCGGTGGTGCAAGTCTTGTGGACGGCATGCAAAAAGACGGTTTGAGCGATGCATACGACAACAATGCCATGGGTGTTTGCGCCGATGCCTGTGCCGTGGAATACAATATTTCACGTGAAGACCAGGACCGGTTCGCCATCCATTCGTATGAGCGTTCGGCCAAAGCCTGGGATGCCGGGAAATTTGATAACGAAGTAGTTCCGGTAGCCGTACCGCAAAGAAAGGGCGATCCTGTAATGGTTACCAGGGACGAGGAATACACCAACGTAAAGCTCGACAAAATCCCTGCGCTGAACGCGGCGTTTACCAAAGAAGGAACCGTAACGGCGGCCAATGCATCGACGATCAATGATGGCGCGGCGGCGCTGATCCTGATGAGCGAGGAAAAAGCCCAGTCACTTGGGTTGAAACCGCTGGCCTACATCAAATCATATGCAGATGCAGAGCAAGAACCCAAATGGTTTACCACTGCGCCGGCCAAAGCATTGCCCAAAGCGCTTGACAAAGCAGGCATTTCCAAAGACGATGTTGACTTTTTCGAATTCAATGAGGCGTTTTCAGTGGTGGGATTGGCCAATACGCAAATCCTGGGACTCGACGGCGATAAAGTCAACGTCAACGGTGGCGCGGTTTCGCTCGGTCACCCGCTGGGTGCATCGGGGGCGCGCATCATTGTGACGCTGATCAATGTGCTCGAACAAAACAACGGCAAAATTGGTGCTGCGGCCATTTGCAACGGCGGCGGCGGCGCATCGGCCATTGTGATCGAACGCGCTTAACTTTATTTAAATAGTGGATTCCAGATTTTAAATGTTGTCCTGAGCGAAAAGTCCCGGGATACGCCGGACCCTAGCCCCGATAGCAATGGAAATCCTTTTTGTTTTTTCTTTAAAAACAAAAAGATTGCAATGGATAGCGGGAAATGGCTCCCAACATTTAAAATCCGGAATTTAAAACCCCTTATTCTTGCATGTTCGGAATCTGCAACCTTGCCCTAATTCCTTTACGCGCTGAAGCCAGCGACCGCGCCGAAATCGTGTCGCAGGTACTTTTTGGCGAACATTTCGAAGTGCTCGAAACGGCCCGGCAATGGACGCGCGTCCGGCTGCACTTTGACCAATATGAAGGCTGGATCGACACCAAGCAGTTTCGCGCCATTACGCGTGAGCAGTTTGAACAGTTGAGCCATGACGCGATCGTGCTCAATTCGGACCTGATCGAATACATTACCGGACCGAATAATTTTTTAATGCCCATACCGTTGGGGGCGTCGCTTTCGTTTTTGGGTTATCCGGAAATCAATACCGATAATTTTGATTTCGAAGGCATGCGCATCAGCGGGGTCAAACCCAAGCAAAACCTGATCAATACGGCGTTCATGTATTTGAATGCACCGTATTTGTGGGGTGGAAAAACGCCGTTTGGGATTGATTGTTCCGGATTCACGCAAATGGTGTACAAACTCAATGGCTATCATTTGCTGCGCGATGCCTCGCAACAGGCTACACAAGGCGAGGCGCTTAGTTTTATAGAGGAAAGCCAGCCCGGCGACCTTGCATTTTTTGACAATGAGGAAGGCCGGATCATTCACGTGGGCATCATTATGGACGACAATTACATCATTCACGGCAGCGGAAGGATCCGCATTGACCGGCTGGATCATTTGGGCATTTACAACGCTGAGCAAAACCGGCATACGCACAAGTTGCGCGTGATCAAAAAAATCATCTGACACGGCTTCACGTGGCCATGGTAATAAAAAAAACCGCCCCTGTCAAAGGGGCGGTTTTTTATTAAGGCAAGGTTGATTATTTTCCAAGCTTGGCCTTTAACGCTTTGCGCTTTTCTGTCATTTCGAGTGCGCCGTAAACGTTGTAAAGCGTTTCTCCTACTTCTGCATCGGGTTTGAGCTCGTAGGCCTTTTCAAGATGCGGGATCGCCGAACGGAACATTTCGTCACGTTGCTTTTTAAGCGCTTCATAACGTCTCATGTCTTTGTCCGAAGTACCGAGCTTGTTCATTTCGTCGACGAGCTTTTGCTCATTGGACATTTTGGTAATGGCCAGGTTCAGATGCGCCTGCCAATAATCGGGTTTGAGTTCGATGGCTCGTTTGTAGTAACCTTCGGCCGCTACGGGATCGCTTTTGGACGATGTAACGCCGAGGTTAAAAAACATGTCAGGATTATTAGGGTCTTTTTGAACGATTTTTTGGATAACCGTCTTATAACCTTCCATGTCGTTCATTTTTAGCAACACTTCTGCTTCTGCCTGCAAAATCCCGATATCGTCCGGATTGATCGCCTTGGCCTCTGCCAATGCCGCTTTGGCCAGGTCATTTTTGCCCTGCTGAACGTAGATCAGTGCAATGTATTTGGCAATTTCGCCTTTTTTGGACGGCACTTTTTCATCGCGCGGAGCAGTCGCAAGTTTCAGGCGTACCTGGTTGTCGCGGTTTTTCTTGGCATCGGGCGTCGAGCCGTAGAATTCCTCTTGTTCACTAACGGCATTCTTTGCGTAATAATTGGTTGCCTCGCCGGTGAATTCTTTCTTTTTCAACTCCTCGAAATGCTGGAGTGCCTTGGTATAGTCTGCGCCTGCCATGTAGTAGTTGGCAGCGTAGTAAAGGTTTTCCAGGTTTGACGGATCGGCTTCGTACGCCGCGTAAAGCAAATCCGCAGCGCCTTTGTTGTTGTCTTTTTTGACTTCGGCCTGCGCGGCGGTGAGCAGGTTGTTTTTGGCTTTGGCCAGATTGGTTTGCGCCTCTGAGGTGAATTTCGATTTACCCGATGCTTTCTCGATCGACAAAACCTGCTGGTATGCCTTGGCCGATTCTACGAGGTTTTTACCCACTTCCATCTTTTTGTCAGACAAATCCAAATGCGCATTGCCTTTGACAAAATAATATTGGGCTTTTTCAGCTTCGGATGCTCCGCCAATGGCGCCTTCTGCTTGTTTGAGCTGGTTGATCGCCTCGATGGCATTTCCGCCCTTGAGCGCTTTTTCAGCCGCCTTGATCTGGTCTTTTTGGGCAAGGCCGCTCGCGGAAATCATCAGCGCCGATGCCAGGATTGCATATTTATTCATTGTGGTCGTGTTTTATATTATTCTTCTTCATTGCCGTCTTCGGCTTCGTCTGCGGCTTCATCGTCATAACCGGCAGGCGCCTCACCTGTTGAAACCGGCACGGCGTTGGGCGAAATCACGTCGCCATTTTCGTCGCGTTCCACCTCAAGCGATTCTTCATCTTTCATGACCTTGGTCACCGCGGCGATCGAATCGTTGCCTTTGAGGTTGATCAATCGCACGCCTTGTGTGGCACGGCCCATCACGCGAAGGTCTTCTACGGCCATGCGGATCGTGAGCCCGGATTTGTTGATGATCATCAAATCGTCTGCATCCGTTACGCTGTTGATCGATACGAGCTTGCCGGTTTTATCGGTGATATTGAGCGTTTTTACGCCTTTTCCGCCACGGTTGGTAATGCGGTAATCTTCGAGCGACGAACGCTTTCCATAACCTTTTTCCGATACGACGAGAATTTCAGAATTCATATCGTTTACGGCAACCATTCCGATGACCTCGTCTTTTTCATCGGCCAATGTAATGCCGCGTACACCCGATGCGGTACGGCCCATCGGGCGCGTTTTGCTTTCCTCGAACCGGACGAGCTTGCCGGATTTTACAGCGACTAAAACGTGGCTCTGGCCCGTGGTGAGTTTTGCCTCGAGCAGTTCATCGTCTTCGCGGATCGTGATGGCCGCCACCCCGTTGACGCGTGGACGCGAATATTGTTCGAGCGGCGTTTTCTTGACCTGCCCCTGCTTGGTGACCATGATGACATAGTGGCCGTTGATGTATTCCTGGTTTTTGAGGTCCTGCGTACAGATGAACGCCTTGACCTTGTCGTCGTTTTCGATATTGATCAGATTCTGGATCGCACGGCCTTTGCTGGTTTTGCTGCCTTCCGGAATTTCGTAGACGCGCATCCAGAAACACTTTCCTTTTTGCGTGAAGAACAACATGTACTGGTGGTTGGTCGCCACGTACATGTGCTCGAGGAAATCGGCATCACGCGTACCGGCGCTCTTTTGTCCGACGCCGCCACGGTTTTGCGTCTTGTACTCGGACAAAGGCGTGCGTTTGATGTAACCGGCATGCGAAATCGTGATGACCACATTTTCATCGGCGATCAAATCCTCGATGCTGACGTCACCGCCGGCATATTCGATCGTCGAACGACGCTCATCACCATATTTGTCGCGGATCTCGACGAGTTCGTCCTTGATCAGCTGCATGCGCATTTCTTTGCTGGCGAGCAACGCTTTGAGGTGCTCGATGAGTTTCATGATGTCTTCGTATTCGGCGCGCAGCTTGTCTTGTTCCAGACCCGTGAGCTGACGCAGACGCATCTCTACAATGGCCCGCGACTGGATGTCGGTAAGGCTGAAGCGCTCCATCAATTTCTCACGCGCCTCGTCGGTGTTTTTGGACCCGCGGATAATGGCAATGACTTCATCGATATTGTCCGATGCGATGATAAGCCCTTCGAGAATATGCGCGCGTTCCTCAGCTTTGCGCAACTCATACTGTGCGCGCCTGACGACTACTTCATGGCGATGCTCGACAAAATAGTGGATCAGATCCTTTAAATTGAGCAATTGCGGACGCCCCTGCACCAGCGCAATGTTGTTCACGCTGAACGACGACTGCAACTGGGTGTATTTATACAAGGTGTTGAGCACGACATTGGGAACGGCGTCGCGCTTTAAGATGTATACGATGCGCATGCCGTTCCGGTCCGATTCGTCGCGGATGTTAGAGATGCCTTCGATTTTTTTGTCGTTGACCAGATCGGCCGTTTTTTTGATCATTTCGGCTTTGTTGACCTGGTACGGGATCTCGGTCACAATGATCGATTCGCGTCCGTCAACCTCTTCAAAATTGACCCTTGCGCGCAAAACGATACGGCCGCGGCCGGTCTTGAATGCCTCGCGTACGCCGTCATAGCCGTAAACGACACCGCCGGTAGGGAAATCGGGGGCTTTGACATAGTTCATGAGCTCGTCGATCTCGATGTCATTGTTGTCGATATAAGCCAGCGTACCGTCGACCACTTCGGTAAGGTTGTGCGGCGGCATGTTCGTGGCCATACCTACGGCAATACCGGATGCTCCATTGATGAGCAGGTTCGGTACGCGTGTGGGCATGACTTTGGGTTCGTAAAGCGTGTCGTCGAAGTTGAGTTGGAAATCAACCGTTTCTTTGTCAATATCTGCCATTATGTCCTCTGACATCTTGCGCAAACGCGCCTCGGTGTAACGCATGGCTGCCGGACTGTCGCCATCGATCGACCCAAAGTTACCCTGGCCGTCGACCAAAAGATAGCGCAAACTCCATTCCTGGGCCATACGCACCATGGCATCGTATACTGATGTATCGCCGTGCGGGTGGTACTTACCAAGCACCTCTCCTACGATTCTCGCCGATTTCTTGTGTGCGCGGTTCGACAAAACACCCAAATCGTACATCCCGTATAAAACGCGTCTGTGTACGGGTTTCAATCCGTCGCGTACGTCAGGCAAAGCCCTGGACACAATAACTGACATCGAATAATCGATGTAAGCAGATTTCATTTCGTCCTCAATGTTAATCGGAATTAACTTTTCTCCGTCAGACATATATTATAATTGGTTTAAAATTGTTCTCGTAAAAATCCCGCTAATATAACGTTTCCCACCCTATTCATACTCGTTTCTTAACAGAAATTTACCGCTATTTATTAACAAATGCGCGTGAGATTTCCGTTGATAAGTTAGTAATTCTTTAACGCGCTAATTGAAGTTTTTTTTGTCAATTAGCCTGACAACGCCACATGTCAGGTAAGCTGTCAGGAATGGTTTTTGCAAAACCGGGCCATTATTATTAAATTTACAATACCAACTTCAATATTATGGATGATAATTTTTCACCAAGGGTCAAGGATGTGATCACGTACAGCAAGGAGGAAGCCCTGCGTCTGGGGCACGACTTTATTGGTACGGAGCATCTGATGTTGGGGATTTTGAGGGATGGCAACGGCAAAGCAATTACGATTCTGAATAACTTATCGGTAGACCTCGAGCATTTGCGCAGGAAGGTCGAAATCCTGAGCCCGGCCAATCCCAACGTTGCCACAAGCAATGAAAAGAAGAACCTGCACCTGACCCGACAGGCAGAACGTGCGCTCAAAACCACTTTTCTCGAAGCCAAGGTTTTCCAGAGCACTTCGATCAGCACCGCGCATTTGCTGTTGTGCATTTTAAGAAACGAAAACGATCCAACAACCAAGTTGCTGAACAAACTCAAAATTGACTATGATTCAGCCAAAGAACAGTATCTGAACATGACGCCAAACGAAGATAATTTCCTCGAAAACCTTCCTAAAAACGAATCGTTCAACGACGATTCAGGACAGGATGACAGCCTTAAAGAAGGCTCATTCAACAATCCGGCGAACAAGTCGAACAAAAAGTCCAAAACGCCGGTACTGGACAACTTCGGACGCGATTTGACCGAACTGGCCGAAGAAGGCAAGCTCGATCCGGTCGTGGGCCGTGAAAAAGAAATCGAACGCGTTTCGCAAATTCTCTCGCGACGCAAGAAAAACAACCCGCTTTTGATCGGGGAACCCGGCGTGGGTAAATCGGCGATTGCCGAAGGCCTTGCGCTGCGCATCATCCAGAAAAAAGTATCGCGCATTTTGTTCAACAAGCGCGTGGTAACGCTCGATCTGGCCAGTTTGGTTGCCGGGACCAAGTACCGCGGACAGTTTGAAGAGCGAATGAAAGCCGTGATGAACGAGCTCGAGAAAAATGACGACATCATTTTGTTCATCGACGAAATCCACACCATTGTGGGCGCAGGCGGCGCAACGGGTTCACTCGACGCCAGCAATATGTTTAAACCGGCGCTCGCACGGGGCGAGATCCAATGCATCGGCGCGACCACGCTCGACGAATACCGTCAGTATATCGAAAAGGACGGTGCGCTTGAACGCCGTTTCCAGAAGATCATCGTAGAACCGACATCGGTGGAGGAAACGATCACGATCCTGAACAATATCAAAAACAAATACGAAGATCACCACAATGTAACGTATACGCCTGAAGCCGTGGAAGCGTGTGTCAAACTGACCAACCGCTACATGTCCGAACGATTCCTGCCGGACAAGGCGATCGATGCGATGGACGAAGCCGGTTCCCGCGTGCACATTACCAATATTGAAGTTCCCAAACAGATCCTGGATCTCGAACGGCAACTCGAAGAAGTGCGCGAGCTCAAGAATTCAGTGGTCAAAAAGCAAAAATACGAAGAGGCCGCCAAGTTGCGTGACGACGAGAAACGCATTGAAAAGGAACTCGCGATTGCCCAGGAACAATGGGAAGAGGATTCCAAATCGAACCGCATCCTGGTCACGGAAGACAATGTGGCCGACGTGGTATCGATGATGACCGGCATCCCCGTGAACCGCATCGCCCAAACCGAGAGCAACAAACTTGCAAACCTGCCTGAGCTCATCGAAAATAAAGTCATCGGACAAAAAGAAGCCGTGCTCAAGATCGCGCGTTCGATCCAGCGAAACCGGGCGGGTCTTAAAGATCCGAACCGTCCGATCGGATCGTTCATCTTCCTCGGACAAACAGGCGTTGGTAAAACGCAGCTCGCCAAGGTGCTTGCCAAAGAATTGTTTGACTCTGAAGACGCGCTGATCCGCATCGACATGAGCGAATACATGGAAAAATTCGCCATTTCGAGGTTGGTGGGCGCCCCTCCGGGATACGTCGGTTATGAAGAAGGCGGTCAATTGACCGAAAAAGTAAGGCGCAAACCGTATTGTGTCGTTTTGCTGGACGAAATTGAGAAGGCGCACCCCGATGTTTTCAACATGATGCTCCAGGTGCTCGACGATGGGTTTTTGACCGACAGCCTCGGGCGTAAAATCGACTTCAAGAATACGATCATTATCATGACGTCTAACGTTGGTGCGCGCCAGCTCAAGGATTTTGGGCAAGGCGTCGGATTTGGGACCGCTGCCAAAGTGGCCAATGCAGGCGAACATTCGAAAAGCGTCATCGAAAATGCGCTCAAGAAAACCTTTGCACCCGAATTCCTGAACCGCATCGACGACGTGATCGTTTTCAATGCGCTCGAAAAAGCCGATATCGACCTGATTATCGAAATCGAACTCAAGAAACTTTATGTGCGCATCCAGGAACTGGGTTACAACCTGACGCTGTCCGATAAGGCCAAGGCGTTCATCGCAGAAAAAGGTTTTGACAAGCAGTTCGGGGCCAGACCGCTCAAACGCGCGATCCAGAAATATGTCGAAGATGCCCTTGCCGAGGAGATTATTACCTCAAAGATCGGTTCCGGAGACGAAATCTACATGGATCTCGAGGACGATGCGCAGGAACTCACCGTTAAGATCAACAAAACAGAAAAGCCTACGAATTAGTAGGCTTTTTTATGCCTACGAATTAGTAGGCTTTTTTATGCCTACGTGTCTAAAACTGTTATATTTGCGCACACACTGTAAATAACATGAAAAATACTGAGGAAATCCTGGAAATCAATAAGCGCCAAAAGGAATTCTACAATTCTACGAAGGCAAGCAAGAAAAACTTACCCACGCGCATCTGGTCGAATTTCAGGAATGGAATGCTCAGTGAGTTTCGCAAAAAGTTTGATTTAAAGGACCGCGTTTATGCGCAGCACAAAACGTGGATGGGCGATCTGAGCGACAAGAAAATCCTGGATCTCGGATGTCTTCGCGGCAATGCGCTTTCACTGTATATGGCTGAGAATGCAAAGCAATACATTGGCATTGATCTCAGCGATGTCGCCATTGCGACTTTGCAGGCTAAAATAGAAGCGGGTGGTTATCCTCATGCGCGCGCCGTTGCAGTTGATTTTTTTTCGCCGGAATTCCAGGACACGGATTTTGACATTATCTATGCTTATGGCGTGTTGCACCATTTTGAGAATTTCGACCTGTTGGTAGCCCGATTGAAAGAAAAACTCAAACCCGGCGGCATTATCGTGTCCTACGATCCGCTTGAGACCAGCCTGCCCATCAAAATCATGCGTGCACTCTACCGACCGTTTCAGGATGACAAAGACTGGGAATGGCCGTTTACGCATAAAGTTATCGGAAAACTAAAAGATAATTTTGGGATCGAGCAAGTACGCGGTATCTTGGGCAAAAGCAAATATGGCGTATTATTGAACTTGCTGCCGCTGGGGAACACCTATAAGAGCAAGACTATTGCCGCGATGATCGAAAAAGACTGGAACATCCGCAATGTGGACGATATTTATTCCTGTATGCACGTTACGCTGTTACTGCGCAATGACAAATGACCGCGATTTCAGCGCTCCGGTTTAACAATTAATTCGCATTGAAAACGCACTGACGACGCAAAAAAATACTTATTTTCGGGCGCTAAAAATCAAACCATGACATCAAAAGTCATTTTGGGCAGCGAAGAGTGGTTCTCTTTCCCAGAACTTCAGCTTCCGGCCATCAAAGCGCGCATCGATTCGGGCGCGAAAACCTCGGCGCTGCACGCAGTAAACATCGCCCCATTCCAAAAGGACGGCGAAAGCTGGGTCAAGTTCGACATCAACCCGATCCAAAACGATTTAAAGACCGTCATCCATTGCCAGGCACCCCTGGTGGACAAACGCGTAGTCAAGAGTTCAAGCGGATTCCGCGAACAGCGTTTTGTGATCCGTACCACATTGGATCTCGGGCAAACGAATTGGCCGATCGAAATGACATTGACCAACCGCGATTCAATGGGATTCCGCATGCTGCTCGGACGTGAGGCCATGAGCGGGCGCGTGCTGGTGGATCCGGAACGCAAATACACGCTGGGCAACAGTCCGTCGCTTCAGAATCTAAAGGAATTGTACAAAGACGCGCCGCAATCGGGTACAGGACTGCGCATCGCGCTATTGGCCAGCAACCCCGAATTGTACAGCAACAAACGCATCATGGAAGCCGGAGCGATCCGCGGGCATGAGATGGAATTTCTGAACATCAAGGAATGTTACATGAAACTCGATGCCAAATTGCCCGAGATCCACTACCGCGGCGGCAAGATCCTGCACCGGTTTGACGCCATCATCCCGCGCATACGTCCAAGCGTTACGTTTTACGGTTGCGCGCTTACGCGTCAGTTCGAAGCACTGAAGGTGTTTTCGCTCAATTCTTCCAAAGCCATTGCGCAGTCGCGCGACAAGTTGTATTCACTTCAGTTGCTGCTCAATCAGGGCATTGACATTCCAACAACCGGGTTTGCGAACTCGCCGCTTGATACAGACGATCTGATCAAAATGGTGGGCGGATCGCCGTTGATTGTCAAATTGCTCGAAGGGACCCAGGGCAAAGGCGTTGTATTGGCCGAAACCAAAAAGGCCGCCGAATCAGTGATCAACGCGTTCAAAAGTGTCAACGCCAATATTCTCGTACAGGAATTCATCAAGGAGGCCAACGGCAAAGACATCCGCTGTTTCGTAGTGGACGGCAAAGTAGTGGCGGCCATCCAGCGCGAGGCACTGCCCGGAGAATTCCGCGCCAACATCCATCTGGGTGGCAAAGCGTCGGTGGTACGGATTACAGAAGAGGAGCGCAAAATCGCGATCAAAGCGGCTAAGGCAATGGAACTCAAAGTCGCCGGTGTGGACATCATCCGGTCGGCCAAAGGTCCTTTGCTGCTCGAGGTCAACTCTTCGCCCGGACTTGAAGGGATTGAAAGCGCCACAAATAAAGACATTGCCGGAAAAATGATCCAGGCAATCGAAAAAAATCTTAAATTTAAGGGACTGAAATAGTTCCCGATGAAAATTGCCACCTATAATGTGAACGGCGTTAACGGCCGGCTCCCCGTTTTGCTGCGCTGGCTCGACGAAACGCAGCCCGATGTGGTGTGTCTGCAGGAGCTCAAAGCGCCGCAGGAAAAATTCCCCGAAGCCGCCATTGCCGAGGCGGGGTATCACGCGATCTGGCACGGACAATCGCGTTGGAACGGCGTGGCCATCCTTTCGCGCACACCGCCCGAGGAAATCGGACGCGCGCTGCCGGGCGATCCAGAAGATTTGCAAAGCCGCTACATCGAGGCAATGATCGATGGCGTGGTGGTTTGTTGTTTGTACCTGCCCAACGGAAATCCGGCGCCCGGCCCCAAACTGGACTATAAACTCAAATGGTTTGGCCGGCTGGCCCAACGCAGTCAAAAACTACTCGGTTTCAAAACGCCGGTTGTTTTGGCGGGCGATTTCAACGTCATGCCTACCGAGCGCGATGTTTACAAGCCCGAACGCTGGGTCGACGATGCGCTTTTTCACCCTGAGGTACGTCGCGCGTTCCACGAATTGGTCGCACAAGGCTGGACCGACGCCATCCGGACACTCTACCCCAACGAAACCATCTATACCTTCTGGGATTATTTCCGACAGGCGTATGCGAGAAATGCGGGTTTGCGCATCGACCATTTTTTGCTGAGCCCCCAGTTGAGCGACAAGCTCGTAGCCGGCGGGGTCGATAAACACGTACGCGGTTGGGAAAAGTCAAGCGACCACGCTCCGGTTTGGATCGAACTGAAGCACTGACGCCTACTTGAGAATATCCGTAGTTGCCTTTTTGGAAAACGGTCCTGAGAAAAAATCGTCAAGCACTTTGAAAAACAAATCGGGTTTTTCATAAGACCCAAAATGAGTCGCGCCAGGCATGATGAATAAATTCGACTGCGGGATGTTTTCAAAAATCCGGATGGTGTGCTGCAGCCGGATCGCATCGCGGTCACCGCTCATGACCAACACCGGTACTCGGATACGCGCAAGCGATGGGTATTCCAGGTTGGGATGGTCTTTGAGCAACTGCAACAACCGTTTTTCATTATCGTTTCTGGCCTTTGTGAGTGTCCGGTTGACCCATTGCAACAATTCAGGGTATACGGCCGTGCTGTCCGGTTTGATATTAGCACCAAAAACAGCAAGCCGTTTGACTTTGTCGGGGTAATCCATCGCGAGTTCAAGCCCGATGATGCCGCCGTCGCTCTGACCCCAAACATAGCACGAGTCAATTTGAAGTTGTCCTAGCACCGCATTGACATCGGACGCCATTTGTTCATAAGTCAGCGGCGTGCCGGGGTCGTCACTTTTTCCATGCGCGCGGCTGTCCAGAGCAATGACTTTGTATTTGGACTTGTAGTGTTCAATGCGTCGGGTATGCCCTTTGATCGAGCCTCCGTTTCCATGCAACAACAGCAGTGGTTCGCCCTGACCATAAATTTCATAGTAAATCCTGATGCCATTGACCGTGGCATACTTTCCGGCTTCAGGATTGTTCCCATAAGGAATTTTGGTTTGTGCAAACGCCGCTGTTTGCAGCGCAATCCAACTTAAAATCAATAGTTTTTTCATGGTTTCTGTTGTAAGTTTCGCTTGAGGCGACTGATGGTGAAAATTGTAACCGCTACGCCAAAATTTAACAGCCGATGTCCCATAAAAAAACGGCCCGTAAAAGAAGCCGTTTTTCCTACCAATCATTAAAATATTACGAAAAATCAGGTCCGGTGTTCACGCGTGGCTGGTCATCAGCGGACGAGTGATTTTTATGGGATTCGTATTTCCGGTTGCCAAATTGCTGGTGGTGACGACGCTGGTCACGCCCTTCCTCCACTATATCATTTCCAGATATGTCGCGATCTGTAGCGCCGATGCGGGAGGTTTCCTCAGATCCGTCGCGACGATCGCGGTATGGACTCGGAGCATCTTCCCGATCTCGCGCGTCCCGTTGGTTGTGATTCGTTTCCATAACTTATTTGTTTTACCCTAAATTACGAAAATCACGCGCAGCGACGAATCATTTTAGCGAAAGTTTGGCACAGCGTTAAAATCAGTTTAATTGAGCAATTCTTCTTCGATGACAAAAGTGCGCAAAAACGCCACCGATTTTTCGATATCGTAGTGCAAAATGCGATCCTGGTCCACCAACGGCACTTCTGTACGGTACGCTTTGAGGAACGATTCAATGAATTCCGATGACTGTAGCGGGCGCCTGAATTCCACGGCCTGCGAAGCATTCATGAGTTCGATGGCTAAAATGCGCTCCAGATTGTCCATTACGCGCAATGCTTTGGTAGCCGCGTTGGCCCCCATGCTGACGTGATCTTCCTGCCCGTTGCTGGAAACAATGCTGTCAGCACTGGCCGGTGTGCACAGCTGTTTGTTTTGGCTGGCGATGCTCGCGGCGGTGTATTGCGGGATCATGAAACCCGAATTGAGTCCGGGATTGTTGACCAAAAACGGCGGCAACCCCCGAAGCCCTGATATGAGCTGGTAGGTGCGACGCTCAGAAATGCTTCCGAGTTCAGACAGCGCAATGGCCAGAAAGTCCAGCGCCAATGCCAATGGTTGGCCGTGGAAATTTCCGCCTGAAATAATCTGGTCACTGTCGATGAAAATATTGGGATTGTCCGTAACGGAGTTGATTTCTGTGCGGAACGTTTTCTTTACATAGTCGATCGCATCTTTTGAAGCGCCATGTACTTGCGGAATGCATCGGAACGAATACGGATCTTGGACGTGCTGCTTGGATTGCGCGATGATCTGGCTATCGGATAAAAATCCGAGCACGCGCTGGGCGGTTACAATCTGGCCTTTGTGCGGACGTATCAGGTGGATGAGTTCGTTAAACGGCTCGCGTCGGCCATCGAAACCTTCGAGCGAAATGGCCCCGATCAGATCGGCCAGCCAACTGTATTTGCAGGCGCGCATCAGCACATGTGCGCCATAAGCACTCATAAATTGCGTGCCGTTAAGCAACGCGAGGCCTTCCTTGGATTGCAAAACGATGGGTTGCCAGCCAAAATCCGACAGCACTTCGCTTGCCGCACAGCGTTTTCCTTTGTAATCCACCTCGCCCATCCCGAGCAGCGGTAGCGACAAGTGCGCCAGCGGAGCCAAATCGCCGGAAGCCCCGAGCGATCCTTGTTCGAATACGACCGGCAGCACGTCGTGGTTGTAAAAATCGATCAATCTTTCCACTGTGGCCAGCTGCACGCCTGAATTGCCGTAGCTCAGCGACTGGATCTTGAGCAACAACATGAGCTTGACGATATCGCGCGGAACTTCCTGACCGGTACCGCAAGCGTGCGACATCACCAGATTCTCCTGCAATTTGGAAAGGTTGTCGCTTGAAATTC
>JAEWLN010000190.1 GCA_023457535.1 Bacteroidota bacterium | reverse complement strand
CGCGCCATCGATACATTGCGTGCCATGCTCAACGATCGCGGGTTCAACATCCGGCCGCTCAAAATGGAAGTCTATTTAAACCTGGCACGCAACTACGAGAAAATAGGCGACCGCAACCACTACACCCGTTTCAACGAAATGCACCTTGCCCTGCGCGATACGGTAGAAGGACAGGCACGGCACGCCATCGGTACGGCCATCAACGCCGAGCAGCAGGATTTATCGGCATCGGTGAGCCAATGGCGGCAATACAACAAATGGCTTGTGTTGGGATTGGTGGTGTTGGGTGTCATCGGCATTGGTTTGGTCGTATGGCTGTTGCGTCGCAAATACGTCCAGCACACGCATTATTTGGCCGTCATCGACGAACTTCGGTCCGATCGGACGCAAACCCGGGATCAGGTTACAGTGGAACCCAAAGCGAATTTGTCCGTACCGTCTGCCGTGGCTGCGGAAATTATCGGCGGACTGCGCGAATTTGAGCAGCGCGAGGAATTTCGGAATCCAAAGCTCAATTTGTCGATGCTCGCATTGACGCTCAAGACCAATCCGGCCTATTTATCGGCTGTAATCAAAATGGATAAGGACCAGAACTTCAATTATTACATCAACAACCTGCGCATCCGGTACATTTGCCGCAAGATCCACATGCACCGCCAATACGCCCATTACAAAATCAGCTACCTGGCCGGGGACTGCGGCTTTAGTTCACACAGCGCTTTTTCGACCGTTTTTAAAAAAGTGACCGGGATTTCTCCATCGGCTTTCCTGGCAGAAGCGCAAAAACGACACGAGAGCCAATCCGTCGAACCGCTGTAAACCCCGTATTTTAGCAGGAATCTCCTTTTTTGTGTTTTGAAATATTGTATTTTGAAAGACAACCCGCCGGCACCACGCCACCTATCGGCTACTTTTACATCCACCAAAAAAAGTAACCATGAAATTGAAATTTATTCCCATTGTTTTGTTGGCGTGCGGTTGGTCGTATGCCCAGGAATGCAGCTTCGGAACCTCCTCCGACGCGACCGCCACCGGTGAAAATGTAACCACAGGCGGCACATTAGAATATGCCGGCGCAGCGGATTTTGACGTTCCTTTTGGAACAGCATTCACCGTCGGCACCGTAACATTCAACCTGCTGACCGAAGCCCCCGTAAGCCTGGCCAATATCACGCTGCGCGCCGAGCAAAACGGACTTCCCGGCGAACCGCTTGCATCGTTTACTTCCACTGTTCCGGCAAGTCAGGAATTGTTGTATCCGATCCCGGAACTCGGGATGAATTGTTATGTGATAACGGTCGATTTGCCTTCCCCTTTGGTTCTTCAAAAAGGCAAATATTTTCTCGAGGTGGCCGCCAGCGCTACCGACGGAACGGCCGTATGGTGGGAAATCACGAGCCAATCGCAAACTTACGGATTGTTCGATTACGGCCGGTTTCAAGACGAAGATTGGAGCGGAACGGGCTATTACAGCAAAGTATTTCAGATCCTCGGGCAATGCGCTGACTCAGGAGAAGAACAGCCCGATTGGGGTTCAGCATGCCAACAGGAAAATCCGTTCGACGCTTTCCAAACCGCCGCAACTTTCATGAATTCGGAAGGCATGGTGCACGTGGCCGACGATTTTACCGTGGCGCCCAATACGATTTTCCACCTGACAAAATTCCAGATGCACAACATTCTGCTCGGTGGCGGATTGCACAATGCCACAATCAACATCAGAGGTTCGCAAAACGGAATGCCCGGCGAAATCCTGCACTCATTCCCGCAAAAAGGCCCACTCGAGGAAAAATACAACGGTTACTGGCCGTTTCCTGGTATTCCGTTGGACATCGTTTCCGTACTGATCACCTTTTCATTCGAGAATGAGCCCATTGCGTTGACTGAAGGGAATTATTTCATCGAAGTCGTGCCTACGCCGCACGCCACGGATTTGCTTGGATGGCTTGGGTCGACGCAACCCGGCATCGGCGGATACAGCGCCTCTTCATTTGACGGCGGGACAACCTGGGTACAGCACGAAGGGCTTCAAATGGTGATGGCAGTAGATGGGTTCTGCGCGGAAAATCTTGGTACGGATAACCCCCAGACCACTGGCCTGTTGCGGCATTATCCCAATCCTGTGTCCGATGTACTGCATCTGGTCAGTGACAGCGCCATCGACCAGCTCAGTATTTTTGCCTCCGATGGACGTCGTGTCGGGAATTTCCAATGGTCAGGAACGGAGGTCGACCTGCGTGCGCTGGCTTGCGGGGTCTACATTTTACGCCTTCAATTGCGCGATGGCGTATCACAAACACTCAAGATCATCAAACTTTAAACCCTACAACACCACTGCGGCCCGTCTCGTACGGGCCTTTTTTTTAAGATTCCCGATTGCCGACATTTGTTCCCCGCGGCATTTATAACAAAGGTTTGCGTATTTTTGCACAAAAAAGAACCATGGCCCGACGCCTCGAGAATGACCTCCCCAAATCCAAAATCACAGCGGGTTCGCTCGGCAAAGCAGCCCAAATTTTCAGCTATGCCGGCCAGCACCGATGGAAATTCTACCTCGGACTGCTCTTCTTATTGCTCACCGGCGGCACTGCGCTGGCATTTCCAAAACTTATGGGCATGCTCGTGGATTGCGTCAAGGAAAAAGACCTGGATCGGGCCAATGCCATCGCGCTTGGTTTACTCGGTATTTTGTTCCTGCAATCCTTCTTTTCGTTTTTCCGGCTATCGCTTTTTGTGAGCTTTACAGAACATACGCTGGCCAACATCCGGCTTGCGCTTTACGGCAACCTTGTGAAACTGCCGATGGTTTTTTTCTCGCAAAAACGCGTCGGTGAGCTCAATTCGCGCATCAGTTCGGACGTTACCCAAATCCAGGACACGCTCACCAGTACGATTGCTGAATTCTTACGCCAGTTCATACTCATTGTTGGCGGGATTGCTTTGCTGGCCAGCGAAAGCATCAAACTGACATTGCTCATGCTGGCCGTAGTACCGATGGTCGCCATTGCCGCTGTAGTTTTTGGGCGCTTTATCCGCAAATACGCCAAAAAGGTGCAGGATCAGGTGGCCGAAAGCCAGGTCATTGTCGAAGAAACGCTGCAAGGGATCAGCATGGTCAAGGCATTCGCAAATGAATGGTACGAAATGGCGCGATACAAAGGCAAGATCCACGAAGTGGCGCAACTGGCCATCAAAGGCGGGCGCTACCGCGGTTATTTTGCATCGTTCATTATTTTTTGCCTGTTCGGATCGATCGTAGCGGTGGTTTGGTATGGCGTGCAGCTCAGCATCAGTGGTGAAATGAGCGTAGGTAAGCTGATTTCGTTCGTTTTGTATTCGATCTTTGTCGGCGCGTCCTTCGGGGGTGTGGCCGAATTGTATGCCCAGATCCAAAAAGCCGTTGGCGCGACCCAGCGCGTGTTTGAATTGCTCGACGAAAAGCCGGAAGCCATCGGACTTCAAAAAACAGCGCAAAAGCTTAACGGCGACGTTACTTTCGACAATGTCGCATTCCACTACCCGACGCGAAGCGAAATTGCGGTTTTACGCCAGGTAAGCTTCAAAGCGGGATCAGGGCAGAAAATAGCCATCGTAGGCCCGAGCGGCGTTGGAAAGTCGACCATCGCATCGTTGCTGCTGCGTTTTTACGATATCAATGCCGGGCAGATCTTGGTGGACGGCAAAAACATTTACGACTATCCGCTTGAAGTTTTGCGCGGCAACATGAGCATTGTGCCCCAGGATGTGATTTTATTTGGCGGCACGATACGCGAAAACATCGCCTACGGCAAGCCCAATGCCACCGATGAAGAGATTTTGCTTGCAGCCAGACAAGCCAATGCCTATCATTTTATTGAAAGTTTTCCGGAAAAGTTCGATACCGTTGTGGGCGAACGCGGCATCAAATTATCGGGCGGGCAACGCCAGCGCATCGCCATTGCCAGGGCGTTGCTCAAGAATCCGAGCATCCTGATATTGGACGAAGCCACCTCGTCGCTCGACAGTGAGAGCGAAAAATTGGTCCAGGAAGCACTCGAAGTGCTCATGCAGGGTCGTACAAGCATCATCATCGCCCACAGGCTGGCCACGATCCGCAATGCAGACCAGATCCTCGTGCTTGACAAAGGCATTGTCGCAGAATCCGGAACGCATAAAGAATTACTTTCGTTAGAAAATGGTATCTATAGAAATTTAAGCAACTTACAGTTCTCCAATCAATGATCCGGATGCATTATCGTTTGAGCGAAAAGTGCGCCCTGAATTCTTTTTTAATCTGTTTATCCAGATATTCCACGACAAACCAATAATCTGTAGCCGGCATGGCCTGCCCGTTGAACGTACCGTCCCAACCTTGTCCGGCCGGGCTGATTTGCTTGAGCAGTTTGCCGTATCGGTCAAAAATAAAGATACGCGAGCCGCTTTGGCCGGCCAGTGCAAAGATGTTCCACTGGTCGTTATAGCCGTCGCCATTCGGGGTGAAAAATTTAGGGTAGCCCAGGACGGTAAACGTTTGCACAATATCTGTACAACCGTCCTGGTCGCGTACGCGAAGGGTGTGCTCGCCCAAAGTCAATCCGGTAAACACATTTTCAGTTTGGTATGCACCATGGTCGAGCTGGTATTCATACTGGCCCGATCCTGCGACCGTTACCGTAATAACGGATTCGTCTGAAAAGGCATCATTGCCCGATAGGATCGCAACATCGGCCACATAGGTTGCCGTCACTACTGCCCCGGCAATGTCTGATGCGCAACCTGTATGGCTATTTGTAGCTACAAGCGCGTATGTCCCCGGAGCGGTCGCCTCGTGGATATTGGTGTGCGCTCCGGGGATTACCTGTCCGTCCAACGTCCACAAAAAATCATGATCTGCATTGTTAAGTCCGGCGTCGAGTACCATGCTGCGCACCACTGCTCCCGTATTGGCGTTGATACACATCACCCCGCCCTGCAAATGCGGCTCGGGCAACGGATGTACGCGAACGGTCACCAACCGTGCTGGCCCGGCGCAACCTTCGGCAGAAACCGGCACAACATTATAGACCACAGTTCCTATTGCGTTGCCCGTGTTGGTCAGCGTTTGCGCGATCACATTGCCCGCCCCGGCCAAAGCTCCCGTAACGTTGTTTTGCAACACTGTCCACCAAAACGTTGTTCCGGGCAGTGCGTCGGACAAGGCAATGTGTACCGTACCGCCCGTACAAACCATCGGAAGGGCCGGTGTGGTCGTAACCGACGGGATCGCACGGATGGTCACCTGCGTTTGAACCGGTAACGGCGGGCATCCGGCCATGGCGGGAACCGCATAAGTTATGTGATATTGCCCCGGCGCGCTCAACGATGGCGTTATGGCGCCTGTCACCGCATCGATGTGCAATCCGGGATCCGATGAAAACACGCCGCCTGTGTACTGTGCCGTTCCTGTAAGCGTCACGGCTTGGGGAGAGCTGATATCAGCGCAAAAAGGACCGCCGTAACCGATCGTTGCCGTTGGCATTGGCGTGACCGTTATACTGGAAGTTGCCACGACCCCGCTGCAACCGCCTGCTGATGGTGTGGTATATTCGATTGTGTAAGTTCCGGGAACGCTCAGCGACGGATCGACCGAACCGGTAACCGGATTCAATGAAAGTCCCGGCCCGACGCTAAATGTGCCTCCGGAAAAAGCGCCCGTTCCGCTGATGTTTACCGGCTGTGGACCCGCAGTCGCGCAAAATGGCGAAGCATAACCAATGTGAACGGTTGGCTTTTGGGTCACCACCAACGTTCCTGTTTGCATCGGGGCAGCGCATCCTGATCCAGACACTGAAAAAGAAAAAATTCCGGCGTCTACCGGCGTTCCCGCCAGCATAAGCGTATTACCCGTTACCGTATGAGAAACTCCCGCAGGCAATCCCGAAACAAAAACCCCTGTCGTGGCCGGCCCAATCGTGTACAGGATCGGGTCGATGGGACTGTCCACACAAAGTGTCTGGTGCGTCAGTGCAGCGTTGTGCGGTGCGAGCGTGGCGTCGGGCAATATAGAAATTGAAACGGGCAGCACCAATGTCGCGCAGTGGTTGGATATTGTAAGGTTCATCGTAAATTCTCCCGATGCGGACGGTACGCCTGAAATCGTCAGCAAACCGCCGCTCATACCATACGATAATCCTGCGGGTACGTCCGAGAGATGGACTATTGTTGCATTTGCCGTTGCGTAAACGATCGGATCGATCGCAACACCGATACAAACGTGCTGGCTTTCGGTCGCGGGCGGCGATTGGAGCGTGAGGCTAAGCGCGTTTTCGATAGCGATGATTCCATTGAAAGGCGCCGATCCGCACGACCCGCTGGCCATCCCTGAAAATGGAAAAGTACCGCTGACCGATGCCGCGCCTGAAATCACAAATTCATTGCCGATCATCTGCCCCGAGATCCCGGCCGGAAGACCGGTTGCTGAAACCGAAGTGACGCCCGGCCCCAACGTGTAAACGATATTTGTAATCGGAATGCCGATGCAGCCCGAGGTGTTATTG
>JAEWLN010000189.1 GCA_023457535.1 Bacteroidota bacterium | reverse complement strand
TTTATGACCTTGGAACCACACGAGTTCCATCGTACCTGTTTCATCAGTAAATGTGGCCACGAGCCGTTTGCCGCGTTTGGCTTCGACGGTTTTGAGGTGGATGATTTTCCCGACGAGCTGCACTTCGGCCGGATGTTCGCGCAATTCATTGACCTTGTAGTATCGCGTGCGGTCTATGTAACGGTTGGGGTAGAACGTCACCAGATCTGCATAGGTGTGCACGCCGATTTCCTTGCGCAGCAACGCCCCGCGGTTAGGGCCAACGCTTTTGAGGTATTCGATAGGAGTTTGTAACAGCTGGTTCATAGCTACATCTTTGCGCACCGGCGAAGATAATGGTTATTTGAGAATCGGGGAAATTACGGATTTGGCGTTCGAATCTTTGGCAGAAAATCTGTAAAGCTGATCGCGCACCTGTTGCCCCACCCAGGCGCAATTTACAAATCCCACCCCAAACCCCACTACAGAAAATCCCCAATCTTAAACTTCCCTTAAAGCCCCATTTTTTCCCACAAATCCATTAACTTTACTTTTACCTAAAGATACCACATGAAATTCCAGCTATTGTTTTGCCTGTTATCGGCAACCTCTTTTGCGCAGACCAGGCCGGCGGTCGACTTTAAAACCATTTTTGCTTCGATAGAGATCAACCCCGTCAAACGCAATGTGACGGGTTCCGGAACCTACACATTTGACGTTGCGGACAAAAAAACGGACACCATCCGCATCGACGCCCAAAAAATGGAATTCTCACAAGTCCGGATCAACGGGCGCGAGGTCAAATACAAAAATAACAACAAACAATTGCTGCTGTACGACGGTTTCAAAAAAGGCGAAAATACCCTTACGTTCCGGTACGAAGCCTTCCCGACGCAAACCATGTACTTTGTCAATTGGGATTTTACGTCCGATGTGACCGAACCGGAAAAAATCGACGGCCAAATCTGGACACAAGGGCAGGGCAAGTACACCAGCCACTGGCTGCCGAGCTTTGACGACGTGAACGAAAAAGTCGTGTTCCATCTCGACATCACATTTGAAAAGAGTTTTGAAGTGGTGGCTAACGGGAATCTGCTTGCGCGCAATCCGTCGGGCGATAATTTCATCTGGCAATACCGCATGAAAGACCCGATGAGCAGCTACCTGGTCATGATCGCCATCGGGCATTACGAAAAAAAAATGACGCATTCCGCCTCCGGGATCCCGCTGTATTTCTATTATGAAGACGATGACAAGCGGCGCTACGAACCCACGTACCGCTACAGCAAGGAGATTTTTGACTACCTCGAGAACGAGATCGGTTACAAATACCCGTGGGAAGTGTACCGCCAGGTTCCGGTACGCGATTTTTTGTACGCGGGCATGGAGAATACCTCGGCGACGGTTTTTTCGCGCGATCTGGTCGTGGACAGCATTGCGTTCAACGATCGCAATTATGTAAATGTCAATGCGCACGAGCTCGCCCACCAGTGGTTTGGCAATCTCGTGACCGCAAAATCGGGCAAAGACCACTGGCTCCAGGAAGGATTCGCGACCTATTACGCGCTGATGGCAGAGCGCAGCATTTGGGGCGACGATCATTTTTACCACCAATTGTATAAAACCGCGCAGCAGCTCCAGATCGCTTCCAAAACCGATGTGACGCCGTTGTGGGATCCCCGGGCCAGTTCGCTGACGTTTTATCAGAAAGGGGCTTGGGCGCTGCATGCGATCCGGCACAAAATGGGGCGCGAAAAGTTCAACAAGGCCGTGAAGAATTACCTCGAAAAATACGCGTTCAAATCGGTCACAACCGACGATTTCCTGGCCGAAGTAGTCGCCGTAATGCCCTTCGATACCGCCGCATTCAAAAAGCAATGGCTCGAACAGCCCGGTTTTCCGATGGCTGACGCCGAAGCGATGCTGCTGGCCGAGAGCCCGATGATCCAACAATACGTCCAATTGCGCGATAACCGTTTGTCGGCTGAAAAAAACCGCGACGAAATCCTCAAACTCATCAAAGGCGACGCACATTACGCGATCAAAGAATTGCTTTTGTACCAGCTGCTTGAGCAACCGTTCGAGGTCAAGCAACCCATATTGTCCGCGGCGCTTAGAACAGGCGACTTGCGGCTCAGGCAAGCCGTAGCATCGAGCGTCGAGAAAATCCCGGAACATTTCCGTCCCGAATACGAGACGCTGCTGTATGACAAATCTTACCAAACGCAAGAGATCGCCTTGTTCAACCTGTGGCGCATTTTCCCCGATGAGCGCAAGCGGTATCTCGAAATTTCGCGCGATTGGACAGGGTTTCAGGACAAAAACTTACGCCTGCTGCACTTGTCGCTTGCTTACGCGACTACGGACGACAAGGCGGAGAAGTTCAGGATCTACCGCGAACTGCTGTCCTATACAGGAACCAATTACGATTCGGCCATGCAGCAGAACGCGCTTGAAAAACTCATCAGCCTGGACCTGAAAACCGACGATGTGCTGCGAAGCCTTGCCTATGGACTTGGCAACCACCGGTGGCAATTTGTCAAGTTTTGTAAGGACAATATCCGTATCTTGCTCAAGGAAAAAAAGTACCGCGACAGTTTTATCTCGCTTCGCGCCAAACTTCCGGTACGCGAAAAAACACAACTCCAGCGTTTGCTGGAAGAATAAATATGAGAGCACTCGTGATTTCTGGCGGCGGCAGCAAGGGCGCTTTTGCAGGCGGTGTCGCGCAATACCTGATCGAACAGCACAAATACCAGTATGATTTATTGCTCGGGACGTCCACGGGCAGTTTGCTGATCCCGCATCTGGCGTTGGGCAAAGTGAACAAAATTTACGATATTTATACAAGCGTCGACGAAAACAAGATTTTCAATGTCAATCCGTTTGTGGTCAAAGTACGCAACGGCGTGGAAATCGTGACGATCAACCACATGAACGTGCTGCGCCAGTTTTTTAAAAAGAAACGCACTTTTGGCGAAAGCAAGCAGTTGCGCAAATACATCCGGGAGAGTTTTACGCGTGAAGAATTCGATATGTTGCGCCAGTCCAGGTGTGATATTGTTGTGACTGTGACCAATATTTCGCGCAATGAGGTGGAGTACAAGTGCATCCGCGACTTTAACTATGAGGAATTTTGCGACTGGATCTGGATCTCGTGCAACTACGTGCCGTTTATGAGCCTGGCCGAGCGCAACGGCAGCCTCTACGGAGACGGCGGGTTTTCAAACCTGGTCCCGATACGCGAAGCCATCCAGCGCGGTGCAACGGAAATCGATGTCGTCGTCCTGGAGATGGAAACCAACCACACGCCAAAAGTCATCGGGCGGAATCCGTTTTCGCTGATGGTGGATTTGTTCGGAACACTGCTCGACCAGGTGGAAAAGCACGATATTACCATCGGAAAGTTGGCCGCCAAAAACAAGAACGTAAAGCTCAACCTTTATTATACGCCCACGTCACTCACGACCAATGCGTTGATTTTTAACAAACAAAAAATGAAGCAATGGTGGCACGAGGGTTATGAATACGCGCAAAACAAAAGTGAGCTGATGAGCGAAAATAAAATTGCTTAGGGTTTTTTCCCATAGCCCTGTTATAACGGAACCAAGCAGTGACCCGAAACAGGATTTAATTGGGATAAATAAAGTATTCGAATTGCTGTAAAGACCTTCCCTGATACCGGGAGGGTCTTTTTATTTACAAAAATTCCTTTACCTCATTTTTGATGTACGCCAATGCCGCGCTGCTTGGCGTAGCCTTGTCGAACATGCCGCCCAGAACGGTTTCGCGCAAATGGTCGGCGTCGCGAACCTGCGGGTCATTGGCAGTTTTGCGCAACAATTGGATCGTAGCATTTTTTGCCGTGCTGATGATGTGCCAGCACTCATCTGAGACATAGATTTGCTGGGTCAGGTTGTGCTCAAATTCCTGATCGATCTGGGCAATGACCAAATTGGCGTAATCTGTTTTATCATCGCTCACAGGTTGTATGCGGATCAAAGCCTTTCCCGGATCGATGCGCTCCATAAGCAATGCCATGCGCTCGTAGGCTTGCAGGCGCAGCGGCAACGCGGCTTTCTGGTTTTCGCGCATGAGTACGAATTTGCGCGTATTGCGCTCGTTGGCAAAATGCATCTGAAAAAAGTAGTAGGCCACGCCGCCGGTAATTACGGCCGGAAGGCAATAGAAAAAGAGTTCGAGGATTTTATCGGTCATGGTCGTGTTTTTGGTTTTAACGAAAGCAAAAATAAAATATTACGCGCAACTATTCCAATCGGGTGGTATTTTTAATTGGCATTATCGGCGGCGACGCTCATGCGATGCAAAACAATTTACAGTTTTTCTGCCGTGGGTTAATGCGTTTAAATCCTATCTTCGCTTCAGGGAAGGGGGCATTGGAAGTATATCCCTACGAAATTCAAAACAAACGACATTACAGAAAATCTGTATTTTCTCCACAAAATGCATCCGAACACATCGCCAACATGGAATTACAACTGCTGATCATCCTGTGCCTGGCCGCTTTTGCCGCGGGTTTTGTAGACGCCATCGTGGGCGGCGGCGGACTTATCCAGACGCCTGTGCTGCTCATCGCATTTCCGAATTTACCCGTGGCAGCTGTTATCGGCACGTTGAAGATTCCGGCTTTCAGTGGCACGTCCATCGCGGCATCACAATATTTGAGAAAAGTGGCCGTCGATTGGAAATTGCTGGGTTTGATGATGGTCCTGGCTATTCCGTCGGGGTATCTGGGATCGATGTTGCTCACGCGCGTCAGCAACGAATTGATGAAGCCCGTGCTGCTCGTAGCGCTTTCCGTTCTGGCGCTCTATACCTATGCCAACAAGCAGTTTGGCGCGCATGCCGACAAGTCCCAGTCACCGTTCCAGCAGATGCTTTACGCCGCACTGATCAGCATCGTAGTGGGTTTTTACGACGGATTTATCGGCCCCGGAACCGGAACGTTTTTCGTTTTGGCGTTTGTTGCGCTGCTCGGGCTCGATTTTATGCAGGCATCGGCCAACGCCAAAATGGTCAATCTGGCGACCAATCTCGGGTCGATTGCATTGTTGGGCGCCAAAGGCAAGATCATCTGGAGCATCGCCCTTCCCATGGCATTTTGCAACGCGCTCGGCGGATTCATTGGCGCGCGGCTGGCCCTCCATCGCGGCAATGCGTTCATCCGCATGGTGTTCCTCGTGGTGGTCATCGGTACGCTTTTGCGCTTTGCGTATGATGTTTTTTTTAAATAGTTTGTATTGGGCCAGGCAGATTTGTTCGTCCGAATCACGCGTTTGGACATTCAAAAAAAATCCGATATTTCATTACAGAAAATCTGTATATTTTGTTAAAAATTACGTCGTTAGCAGTCGTAATGTTGTTCGTAAAATGTTTCGGATTAACATAAAAACCGTAGCTGACTTACCTCCAAAATCCGTATTTTTGGGCTTTTGAAAATGACTATGCAAAAATACATTGACCAGCTCAATGACGCCCAGCGCGAACCGGTTTTACACAAGGACGGCCCGATGATTATCATCGCAGGGGCAGGCTCCGGAAAAACGCGCGTACTCACGATCCGGATTGCCTACCTGATGAGCCAGGGCGTCGATGCGTTCAACATTCTGGCGCT
>JAEWLN010000188.1 GCA_023457535.1 Bacteroidota bacterium | reverse complement strand
CGTCCACGCAGGCCGTAGAGCAGCAACCTTGCATCGCATCGGCGCATTGGTCGCACTGGATGAACAGCAAATGGCACGCCTCATTGGCGCAATTGGTGTGGTTGTCGCACGGTTTGCCGCATTGGTGGCAATTGGCCACGATGTCGTCTGTGATGCGTTCGCCCAAACGGTGGTCGAATACGAAATTCTTTCCGATGAATTTGCTCTGCAAACCTTCGGCCTTGACCTGGCGCGTATATTCGATGATGCCGCCTTCGAGCTGGTACACATTTTCAAAACCTTTGTGCTTAAAATAGGCGCTGGCTTTTTCGCACCGGATGCCGCCTGTACAGTACATCAGCAGTTTTTTGTCCGACTTATGTTCGGCGAGTTGTTCTTCGATGATCGGCAGCGATTCGCGGAACGTATCCACATCGGGTTTGATCGCGCCTGTAAAATGGCCGATCTCGCTCTCATAATGATTGCGCATGTCCACGACGATCGTATCGGGATCTTCGAGCAACTGGTTGAATTCGCGCGCTTTGAGGTGTACGCCGATGTTGGTCGGGTCGAACGAATCGTCATTCAAACCATCGGCCACGATTTTATCACGTACCTTGATCGTGAGTTTCAAAAACGAATGGTCGTCGTGCTCCACGGCCACATTGAGCCGGATGCCCTTCATAAAATCGTATTGTTCGATGGTGTCCTTGAACGCATAAAAATGATCGGCCGGCACAGAAAGTTGCGCGTTGATGCCTTCATGGGCAACATAAATACGGCCCAGGACCTCGAGCGGGTTCCACGCCAAAAAAAGTTCGTTCCTGAATTGGGTAGGGTCTTCGATGCGCGCGTAAGCGTAAAACGACAGCGTAAGTCGTTGTTTTCCGGCGTCGTCGATCAAACGGGCCCGCTCTTCCGCGCTTAAAGTGTTGTACAGTTGCATGCTATAAACAAATTAAGTAAGGTTATTTTTTGAGCGGCAAAGGTAATCAAAAATTCAAAAAAAGGCACCGTCGGACCACGCCTTAAAACAAAAAAACCACGCGTAAACGTGGTTGGATCTTAAAATTCGATCACTTTTAGCAAAATTCGCCATAAGCGTCCATGAGGTTTTCGGCAATCATTTCAGCCGGACGTCCTTCGATGTGGTGGCGTTCGAGCATGTGGACCAATTCGCCGTCCCTGAACAGCGCGATACTTGGTGAGGAAGGCGGGAACGGGAACATTTTGGCGCGCGCCGCATCTACTGCTTCTTTGTCGACGCCTGCAAAAACGGTGACCAGATGATCCGGCTTCTTTGCTCCGGTCAGGCTCTGTCTGGCGCCCGGGCGTGCATTGCGTGCCGCGCATCCGCAAACCGAATTCACGACAACCAATGTAGTTCCTGGCTTGGCAAGCGCATTTTCGACGGCGCCCGCGCTATATAATTCTTCAAACCCTGCGTCGGCGAGTTCCGCGCGCATCGGGCTTACCATTTCTTCTGGATACATAATCTTTTAATTAAAGGTTAAATGATCGCCAAATATACGAAGATTTTATGGCGTAGACTGATAAAGAACTGTTATAGTTTTTGTGCAGCATTAGCTCAAAAAAGTTACCTGTCCGGTTTCGACATCATAATGGCCGCCGACAATTTTGATCTGGCCCTGTTGTTCGAGTTCTGCGATGATTTGGCTTTCGCGGCGGATGCGCCCGATGGTGAGTTCGACGTTGAGATGCGTGACGCGGTCGACGAATTCCGGGTTCGATCCATCGCCCGATAATGTCGCCGAAGCCATTTGCACCGCAGGTTGGATTTTGTTCAGCAATGTCGTCAGATGGCCCATTTCCACATGGTTGCACGCCCCGGTGATCGCGCCGCATTTGGAATGTCCGAGTACCAGAATGAGTTTGGTCCCGACGATTTTTGTGCCAAATTCCATGCTTCCCAAAATGTCCTCGTTGACGATGTTGCCCGCAATGCGGATGCTGAAAATATCGCCCAGGCCCTGGTCGAAAATCAGTTCTGCCGATGTCCGGCTGTCAATACAGCTCAAAATGGTCGCAAACGGAAATTGCCCTGTTGAGGTTTCGTTGACCTGTTGCAGTAAATTGCGGTTTGCTTTGAGGTTCTGGATGAACCGCTGGTTGCCTTCTTTGAGGATTTGAAGCGCCATTTCGGGCGTCAGGCTGGACTGGGTTTCTTTGGAATGGGTGCGCATAAACAAATATTGATTGAAAATGCAAATTTAGCAAACTATCGGCGGGATGGCGCACGTTTGGGCGAGCAATTTACCGCAGCGTATATCGGATTCCCATGAAGGTGCGCACGCCCTGGTTCGGGCCGTACACATAACCCGGATCGAATGAAAGCGCGTAAGGGTTTGTTGGCGTGGCGACCACATTGCCCCCAGCGTCAAATTCCACCTCGCGGTCAAACGGGTCATTGGCGCGCGCAATAATAAACGGATTTCCGTGCGAAGGCGTCCAATTGAGCAAATTCTTGACACCGGCATAAAACTCGAAATCCTTGACGCCGCGATAAGTGAGCTGGATGTTCTGGATGCTGTAGGCACGCGACTGTTCACGGCGCGGATCCAGCGGTCCGAGCGTTGGCAGCCGCATCGGGCCGTAAAGATTTCCTGTATAATCGATTTCGAGGAACGCTTTGGGAACCGAATAGGAAACGGCCCAGGTCCCGGAAATTTTTTCGGTCAGGATCTGCCGTGTGGTCTTGCCGTTCTCTGTTTTGGATACATCCATATATGTGGCCCCGAGGTTTACTTTGAGCGCCCCAAGCAGCATGTCGGCATTGGCGCTGATCCCTTTGCTGGTGGAATGCCCGTCTAAGTTTTTGTAGATGATCTGGTTTGGATTGGTGTCGTAGTCGGGAATGATCGAATGCGTAAAATGCGTATACCACGCCGCTGTTTCAAGCCCGATAAAACTGCCGTCGCGCAGGTAAATTTTGCGCAGATAATTCAAATTGGCATTATAAGAACGTTCCGGTTCAAGGTCTTCGAGAATGACCACATCGCGCGATCCGGTCAATGCAGCGTGCTCTTCCGTAAACAAATTCACGACGCGAAAACCCGTGCCTGCATTGAAACGCACAATATCGTGGTCCGATATTTTCCATTTGTGCGCCAAACGCGGCGTCAGGATCGAACCATGGTGGTTGTTGTAATCGTAACGCAACCCGAGCAGCATTTGGTGCGACCCGGACAACCGGATTTCATCCTGCACAAAAATCCCGGGAATCCACATGCGTTCGGATGCTGCGGTGGCAGGGGTATTGTCGTCGTAGAACTGATACCGCGCCGCCACACCCAAAAGCCAGTCGTGCGCGCCGCGTTTCTGGTCCCAGACCCATTGTCCGAATGCGATCTTTTGCCGCGCCAGATAAGGCATATCGCCATACACCGAGTTCTGGTCGTGATCCGTAAACGAAAAGGAAAGCAGCATTTTCTCGCGCACGGGCAGCTCATACGAACCCAATATTTCGTAGCGCTGCGTGTAAATGCTTTCGCCATAAACCTCATCGCCTCCCCGGAATTTTTTGTTCCACTGCAGCTCACCGCCCCAGCGGTCTTCATAAAAATAGCGCCCGGCAAGCGAGAACAATTTGTCGTTGCGGCGTTTAAAGGTCCATTTTTGAAACACCGATACGCGGTCCTGTAGCGTTACATCGGTAAAATTGTCGCCGTTGTTGTCGATCGGATTGGAATAGTTGAAGTAATTGGCCCCGATGAGCAGTGTTGCGGTTTTCCCGATATCGGTTTTGAATCCAAGATCTGCGTTGGCTTCACCCCAACTTGTCGAGAACACATCGGCTGAAAATACGGGCGCGCTTTTGGGATTTCTGGTGATGATGTTGATCAGCCCGCCCACGGCCTCGCTGCCATATAACGACGATGCCGGTCCTTTGACGATTTCGATGCGTTCGATCAGCGAATTCGGGATGCCCGAGAGTCCGTAAACGGTCGACAATCCGCTTACGATCGGCATGCCGTCGATCAACACCAACGTATACGGCCCTTCAAGTCCGTTGATGTGGATGTCGCCCGTATTGCACACATTGCAATTGAGCTGTGGCCGCACACCATTGACGTTTTGAAGCGCTTCGAACACATTGGGCGTAGGGTTTTTCCTGAAATACGCAGGTTTGTAGATTTCTACCGGAACCGGGCTTTCGATCCGGCTGACGGTTTTCAGCGTACCGGTCACGACTACTTCGTCGAGCGTATGTGCAGGCTGCAGGTCAAAGTTCACCACAAGGTTGGAATCGGCCAATAGGTGTTTTTGCTGCGGCTTCCATCCGGATTTAGTGACGGTAATAAGGTGTTTTCCGGGAGCCAGGGCAATCGCGTAATTTCCGGTCGAATCGGTGCGGGTGTGCCCGATCTTATGGAGCGCGACCATGGCGTCGGGAAGTGGCTGGCCGTCTGCGGTAACGGTTCCACGCAGGATTTGCGCCGATAAGCATTCGGTAACCAACAACAACAGGATCAAAATCGGACGCATTTTAGATAGAAAGCAATTAAAATTTAGACAAATCTAAAAATATTATTTTATAAATAAAAATATTTATATTTGCTTCATAACAATCCCGTTAGATGAAAGGAAAATCGCTAGAGGAAGTCAATGAATCCGTTTCGACCGAAAACAAAACATCGGTTTTCAGGAAAATCCTCGCTTTTTTTGGTCCGGCTTATCTGATCAGCGTCGGATACATGGATCCCGGCAACTGGGCCACGGACATTGCCGGAGGCAGCCAGTTTGGTTATGCTTTGATCTGGGTTTTGCTCATGAGCAACATTATGGCGCTGCTGTTGCAAAGTCTCAGTGCGCGGCTCGGGATCGTGTCGCGGCTCGATCTGGCGCAGGCTTCGCGCGAGACGTACCCCAAATTCGTCAATTACATTTTGTACTTTCTGGCCGAGATTGCCATTGCGGCATGCGATCTTGCAGAAGTGCTCGGGATGGCGATCGGTCTGAACCTGCTCTTTGAAATTCCGTTGCTCGAAGGCGTCCTGATTACGGTGCTCGACACGTTTTTACTGCTGTTTCTGATCAACAAAGGCATCCGGAAAATGGAGGCGTTCATCATCGCTCTTGTGGCCATTATCGGATTTTCGTTTGTGTTTGAAATGATTTTTGCGCAACCTGAGATCCCTAAGATCATCGGCGGACTGATTCCGTCTTTGCCCAACGACGAAGCGCTGTACATCGCCATCGGTATTATTGGGGCAACGGTCATGCCGCACAATTTATACCTGCATTCCTCACTGGTCCAGACGCGTAAATTCGACCGATCGCCGGCCGGCATCAAACAAGCCATCAAATACAACCTGATTGATTCAACCATTGCGCTCAATCTCGCGTTTTTTGTCAATGCGGCTATTCTGATCCTGGCGGCGGCCACATTCTACAAAAACGGCATGTACCACGTAGCCGAAATCCAGGATGCGCACCAGTTTTTAGAACCCATGCTCGGGACCAAGTGGGCGCCTGTATTGTTTGCCGTTGCGCTGATCGCAGCGGGCCAAAGTTCTACCATTACCGGCACGCTGGCCGGGCAGATCATCATGGAAGGCTATATTAATTTGCGCATCCAGCCATGGATACGCCGCATCCTTACGCGCCTCATTGCCATTGTGCCGGCCGTGATCGTGATTTCGATCTTTGGCGAACAGGTAACGGGCAAGTTGCTTATTTTTAGCCAGGTCGTTCTGAGCTTGCAGCTTGGTTTCGCGATTATTCCGCTGATCCATTATGTGAGCGACAAAAATAAAATGGACGGATTCCACATCAAACCCTGGACACGCATTGCGGCGTGGATCATTGCGATGGTCATTGTATCGCTCAACGCTAAATTGGTTTTCGACGAAATAAAAGGATGGATCGAAGGGTCCGAAAACCCGATCTGGTTGTGGGTTACGGTAGTGCCGCTTGCCGCGGGATTTCTCGTATTGTTGCTGTATATTGTATTGAATCCGTTTTTTGCACGGGCCAAACGCCGCATTGAGAACCATTCGCCGCATTTGCTCGCGCTGCAGTGGACGCGCCAGGGAACGTACGATAAAAAGCGCATTGCCGTATCGGTGGATTTTTCGGCTGCAGACCAAACCGCGCTCAACAATGCCTTTGCGCTCGGCGGCCGCGACGCCGATTACGTGCTGATCCACGTGGTGGAAACCGTTGGCGCGATGATGTACGGCAACCAGATCGGCGACCACGAAACGAGCGTCGACGAAAAACTACTGGCGGAATATGCGGCAATGATCACCGGTAAAGGATACAAAGTTGAAACGCGGCTCGGGTTTGGCGCGCCGGGCAAAATCATCCCAAAGATCGTCAACGAAGGCATCTTCGACGTGCTCGTCATGGGCACACACGGCCACACCGGCTTCAAAGACCTTATCTTTGGCACGACCGTAGACAAAGTGCGCCATGCCATTGCGATTCCGCTTTTTATCGTCAAGAATTGATCCCGGACGCCCAAAAATTAAAATCCAACTTTAATTTTCATCCACACGATGACTTTTTCAGAAGAAAATTACCTTAAAACCATCTATCACCTCACGACGTTGCTTGACGGCGAAGTCAGTACCAATGCCATTGCCGAGAAAATCGAAACCAAGGCGTCGTCCGTTACGGACATGCTCAAGAAGCTCGCCGATAAAAATCTGATCCACTACAAAAAATACCAGGGCGTTTCGCTGACCGAACCGGGCAGGCTGGCGGCTAAAATGATTGTGCGCAAACACCGGCTGTGGGAAGTGTTCCTGGTCGAAAAACTTCATTTTGCCTGGGACGAGGTGCACGATATTGCCGAACAGCTCGAACACATCCAATCCGATCAGCTCATCAACCGGCTCGACGATTTTTTGGGCAACCCGACAGAAGATCCGCACGGCGATCCGATTCCCGATGTTCACGGGCGCATCGTTAAGATCGAAAAGCAACTGCTTGCAGAATTGCCGGAAGGACAAACCGGGATTTGCGTTGGGGTCAAAGACACGTCGTCGGAGTTTTTGCAGTATCTCGACAAGCAGGGAATTGCACTCGGGACAAGAATCTCCGTGTTGTCGCGCGAAACTTTCGACCAGTCGCTGTGCATCAAAGTAGCGATGGACGAGTTGACAATCTCCCATAAAATCGCGGGCAATTTATTTGTCAAGCTCGTTTAGCAGCCGCAGTTCTTATCGCCGCAATCGCCCGATTTTTTTTTCTTTTTGAACGCGAATTTGCGCACCAGAAAAAAAATGGCGAGTCCAAGTAAAGTATAAGCTAAGATTTGCTGTATCATTGGAGCAATTGGTAAGCGATAAAGGCGGTTAGATAGGCAATTGCACTCATGATGATGAGTTGGGAGAGCGGCCATTTCCACGAATTGGTTTCTTTTTTGGTAATGGCCAGCGTACTGGCGCATTGCATCGCAAAGGCGTAGAAAAGCAGCAGTGAAATCCCGGTGGCAAAGTTGAATACTTTTTGTCCGGTGCCTGCATGGACCTCGGCGGCCATTTTGTTCTTGATGGGTGCTTCGCTTTCGGTGTCGCCCACGCTGTAAATCGTAGCCAAAGTCCCGACAAACACTTCACGCGCGGCGAACGACGTTAAGATGGCAATGCCGATTTTCCAGTCGTAACCCAGCGGCGCAATCACAGGCTCGATCGCATGCCCCATAAGCCCGATGTACGAATTTTCAAGTTTGTGCGATGCGACGGCGCTTGCAAGCTCTTCGTCCGAATAATCCTGGTGTTGCGCTTTTTCGATCACGATCGCCTCGGCGTCAGAGAAGTTCTCGCCCGGCCCGTATGAAGCCAGGAACCACAACACAATCGAAATGGCAAGGATGATTTTCCCGGCACCATAAACGAAGGCCTTGGTTTTTTCAATCACGTTGATCGCGACGTTCTTGACCAGTGGCAATTTGTAATTGGGCATTTCAACGACAAAAAACGTTTTGCCGTTGATTTGGAGTATTTTGTTCAGTACGTACGCCGACAGGATCGCCATTCCAAATCCCGCCAGATACAAGCCCATCAGCGTCAGTCCCTGCAAATTGAACGCGCCAAACACGCGCGTATCGGGAATGACCAGCGCAATGATGATCGCATAGACCGGGAGCCTGGCCGAGCAGGTCGTGAACGGGGTGACCAGTATCGTAATGAGCCTTTCTTTCCAATTCTCGATGTTGCGCGTGGCCATGATGGCCGGAATGGCACATGCCGTCCCCGAAATCAACGGTACGACGCTTTTGCCCGACAGCCCGAAACGCCGCATGATCTTGTCCATCAAAAACACCACGCGGCTCATATAACCGCTTTCTTCCAGAATCGAAATGAACAGGAACAAAAACGCGATTTGAGGAATAAAAATGACAATTCCGCCAATGCCCGGAATGATGCCTTGCGACAGCAAATCGGTAAGCATGCCAGGCGGCAGGTGATTTGACGCATAAGCGCCCAGCGTCGCAAAGCTTTCGTCGATGAAATCCATCGGATAGCTCGACCAATCGAAAATGGATTGGAAGATAACGAACAAAATGGCAAAGAAAATCACGTAGCCCCACACTTTATGGGTCAGAATGCGATCGAGTTGGTATCTGAAGTCTGTGGCTTTGGACGTGTCGATCGTTTGCCCGACTTTGAGCGTGTCGTTGATGAACTGGTAACGTTTGATGGTTTCGCGCTGTTGCAAGCCCTTGAGTTCCGAATGCGATTTGGTGAAAGAATTGGGAATCTCATGCCGTTCGAGGTGCCCGAAATTCACATCCTGACATATCACCAGCCAGAGTTTGTACGCCGATTGGTTCGGATAGGCATGCCGCAGTTTGTCAAAATATGCCGGATCGATCGTCGAGGCGTTCAAACAAGGTTCGGTAGGGATGGATTTGTAGGAAACGATCATTTCCCTGAGCGCGTCGATGCCGGCACCGGTGCGCGAGGAAACCAACGCGATTCTGGTCTTGAGCTTTTCTTCCAGATGCGCAATGTCGAGCGTAATGCCTTTGCGCTGCATCTGGTCGGCCATGTTAATGACCAATATCGTCGGGATTTCCAAATCTTTGATCTGCGTGAACAGCAACAGGTTGCGCTTGAGGTTTTCGACATCGGTCACGACCAATGCGACATCGGGAAACAATTTATCGTTTTTGTTCAGCAGTAACTCAATGACTACGTTTTCATCGATCGAACTCGCGTTAAGACTGTACGTTCCAGGCAAATCAATCACGTTTGCGCGGTTGTTGTGCGGCAGTTTGCAAAACCCGATTTTCTTTTCGACCGTGATGCCCGGGTAATTGCCTACTTGCTGGTTGAGTCCGGTGAGTTGGTTGAACACCGATGTTTTGCCCACGTTCGGGTTGCCAATCAAAGCTACGTTGATGTTCTCGTTAGTCATGCGTGGGGATTTAGCAACTCAACGTCGATTTGGCGGGCGGTTTCGAGCCGGATGGCCAGATGCGAGCCGTTGATGTCCAGATAAAGCGGATCGCCGAGCGGTGCGATCTGTAGCAAACGCACTTCATTTCCGGGCAGGCAGCCCATTTCGAGCAGTTTGAGCGGCACCACATCGAGGTCAAATTCCCGGATGATGGCGCGCTGTCCTTTTTTGAGAGAGTCAATGGTGGTTCGCAATGCTTATTTAGATTCAATTAACGGCGCAAAAGTACGCATATAAAGTGTAAATCGGAAGGGAAATGATGAGAACAAACGCCGGTAAAGCGGATTGTTTTTTTTCAAATAATTTGAAAATAGTACAGATTTTCTGCCGTAAAGTTTCAAATTTTTTCGATAACTTCCGCTCGGGGCGGGGCTACGGGGTCCCCAAGGAAACACGCCGCGGGTCGCTGTAAGTTTTAATCAATGGGTTGCCTGGAAAGCCAGTCAATATCAGCGATCAGGCGCTTGATTGCTTCAGGGTCCGTGCCGTCGTAAAATCCGCGTACGCGCCGCTTGGTGTCGACAAGTACAAAGTTCTCGGTATGGACCATGTCGTACAATTCTTCAGGCTTACCCAGCTTGACGGCCAGATACGATTGGCGCGCCATTTTGTAGATGTCTTTTTTGTCGCCCGTCACCAGATTCCATTTGGCGTCGTCTACGCCGTGTTTGAGCGCGTAAGCCTTGAGTACCGGAACGCTGTCGATTTCAGGCGTGACCGTATGCGAAAGCAGCATTACTTTGGGATTGTTCGCGATCGCAGTCTGTACCTGCGCGAGATTGGCCGTCATTTTCGGGCAGATCGAGCCGCAAGTGGTAAAGAAAAAATCCGCGACATAAATTTTGCCTTCATAATCCTTTTGCGTGATGGTCCTTCCGTTCTGGTTCGTGAACGCAAAGTCAGCAATGGTGTGGAAACGCGCCTTGTGTTGCACGGTGCTGTCCACCAGTTCAGGGTTGACATCGGCCGGCGTAAAAATCGGCAAGGTCTTTTTGGGTTTGAGCGCGCCGTAGAATAAAAAAACGGCAATTCCGGAGACGACGAGCATCGTAAGCAAAAAGATCCGGTATTTTTTAACGTAGCCAATCATGGTATCGGAATTTGCCGCAAAAGTACAAAAAAGCAAAAGGTTACCCAGGGTATTAACACATCGTTATGGGTAAGAAAATTCGTGATATTCAAGTCAATTCGGTATTTTTGTGTCCGAACCTAAACTTACGCGATGACCAAAATCGGCACTACCCTCTGTTTGTTTCTATTTCCGGCGATGACAGCCATCGCTCAAACGTCACAGGAACCCGGCATCAACAAGTCGTTCATGAACCTCGAAACGCCGCCGGCCCAGGATTTTTACCGATTCGTAAGCGGAAACTGGCTCGACCAGACCGCCATTCCGCCAGACCGCACACGATGGGGAAGCGCCGACGAACTGCGCCAAAAAACAGACCGCGACGTGCTTGCGATCTTAAAAGAGGCCTCCGGGAATCCAAAGTACAAGCCCAACACAGATCAAGGCAAAGCCATTGCGTTGTATCAGTCCATCATGGATACCGTAACGCGCAACAAACACGGCCTGCAACCGCTGATGGGCAAAATTACCAGGATCGACGCGGTGCGCAACGTGGCAGATCTTGCGCGTTTGCTTGCTGCCGAGGAATCGTTCGGTGGCATCGGATTTTTCAATTTTGGGATTGGTGCCGATGAAAAGAACTCGAACCGATACGTAGTGGAGCTTGGTCCGGCGCGGCTTGGGTTGCCCGATCGCGACTACTATGTTTCCGACGAGAAAGATCCCAAAGAAAAGCGCGAAAAATACCGCCTTCACGTAGCCAAAATGCTGCAATTTTTAGGTCAGGACGCCAACATGGCCCAGCGTAGCGCCAACCAGGTCCTCGCGCTGGAAACCGCCCTTGCATCGGCCAGCCTTACACGGGTAGAACGGCGCGACAGCCGCAATACGTACAATCCGATGTCGATACAGCAGGTACAGCAACTCGTGCCGTCGATCGATTGGAAATCGTATTTTGCCGTCAATGGCATCACGCGCGATTCGGTCATCGTGACCCAGCCGCGCTACATGGCCGCGCTCGAAGGCATTCTTAGGGAAAGCAACGTCGAGGATTGGAAGGCATACATGCGTTGGACGGCGCTCAATGCGGCATCGGCGCAATTGTCCACCGATATTGAGAACGCCAACTTTGAATTTTACGGCAAAACGATGACAGGGGCACTGAAACAGCGGCCTCGGGATGAACGCGCTTTGCAGGTGGTCAATGCACGGGTCGGCGAGGCGCTCGGAAAGCTGTACGTCGAGAAGAAATTCCCGGCGGCGGCCAAAGCCAAAGCCGAGTTGATGATCCGTTACGTGTTCCGCGCATTTGAAACCCGCATCAATAACCTGACGTGGATGTCTGCCCAAACCAGGAAAAGTGCGATTGCCAAAATCCGGCAATCGCGCATCAAAGTGGGTTATCCGGACCAATGGCGCGATTACTCGGCACTTGCGATAAAAAGCCCGTCCCGGGGAGGAACCTTATATGACAATATGCGCGCAGCAGCCCAATGGCGTTCCAATGAGCAATTGCGCGATTTGCCCAAACCCGTAGACAAAAACCGATGGTACATGTCGCCGCAAACGGTCAATGCGTATTACAATCCGTCATTCAACGAGATCGTGTTTCCGGCAGCGATCCTGCAGCCGCCTTACTACAACTATCAGGCAGATGAAGCGGTCAACTTCGGGGCCATTGGCGGGGTGATCGGGCACGAGATCTCACATGGATTTGACGACTCGGGGTCGCGCTACAATGCAGAGGGTAATCTATCCGATTGGTGGACAGAAGAAGACCTTGACCAATTTACCCAGCTCACCGCCGCATTGGCAAACCAGTATAGCGCGCTGCAACCGCTTCCGGGTATTTTTGTCGACGGGAAATTTACCCTGGGCGAAAATATTGGCGATCTGGGCGGCATCAATGCGGCATACGACGGATTGCAACTGTACCTCAAAGACCACGGCCGTCCGGGGCTCATCGATGGTTTTACGCCGGAACAGCGGTTCTTTATTTCCTGGAGTACGATGTGGCGTACCAAAATGCGCGATGAGGCACTCAAGAACCAGATCAAAACAGACCCCCATTCTCCGGGAATGTACCGCGCCTACGTGCCGCTGCAAAACATCGACGCATTTTACGATGCATTCCAGATCAAACCAGGCGACGGGATGTATCTCGCCCCGGAAAAACGCGTCAAGATCTGGTGATGATTGGTGATAAAAGTGCCGCCTGTTCAGTGCATTTTGGAATTTTGCGCTAGAGATGCGGCATAGCAAATCAATTAAGCCTCGGATCCTTTGGCCGCACCGCGGGAACCAGCGAAGCCGACGAAAACACAATAATCTGCAAGACGATCAAAATGATAATAATGATCGCAAACGCAAACTGCGAAGTCGCCTTGATGCTCGCATGCTGCGATTCCACCTGCTCCATGATCGATTTGGATTCCTCAAGCTGGACCGTCGCAAGTTTGTCGAGGTAAAACAAGGCGCGTTCGGTTAGTTCAGACGGCATGTAGCCACTTTGCAGGAACGCGGTTTCGAATTGACGCACCGTTCCCATCAGACCGTTGAGCGCGTTGGTCTCGGCTTGTGTGAACTTGGTTTTGACATAGGCGTCGTACGTTTGGGTAAAAAGGGCCAATTGAGCGCCGATTTGCGCTGATTTTTTGGCAGACGGCGCATCGGAACCCAATATCTGGCGGATTTCATAAACATTCCGGGGCATCTTCAGGATGTAATCCTCTGCAATGAGCCTGTCTTTGTACAATGTCGAAATCGAATCCTTGACATTTTGCGCATACGAGCGTTCGAGGTAATTGTTCAGCAATACGAGCAGGCACAGTCCGAGCAAAACGCCCGATGCGGCCAATTTATTCCGGATTCCGTAAGCCCATTTCATCGTTTATCGGTTTAAGTGAATATTAATGGCGCATGGCCAGATCGTCGGGTTCAACGTGGATTAGCACATCTGCGATTTCCGGCAAATGCTCCTGTAACGTATCCTTGAGCCGGTGCGCAATGTCGTGGCCTTCCGATACGGAAAGCTGTCCGTTTACCGTCAGATGCAAATCCACAAAATACGTCATTCCCATTTTTCTGACGTGGCATTTCTCAGTGTCGATCACGCCGTCTACAGTGCTGGCAATGTCGCGGATTTGCGCGATCATGTCGTCGTACAGATGCTCGTCGAGAATCTCGCCAAGTGCGGGTCGGAAAATCAGCCACGAATTGTAGATGATGAATCCCGAGGCCAACAGCGCGGCCCAATCGTCTGCCGTCTCATAGCCTGGCCCCATGAAAATGGCCACAGAAATCCCAATGAACGCGAGCGCCGACGTGATCGCATCGCTGCGATGGTGCCACGCATCGGCTTTGAGCGACGACGAATTGGTCTCATCGCTTTTGCGCGACACAAACCGGTAAAACAGTTCTTTGATCACAACAATGGCCGCCAATACATACAAGGTAAAAGTTTCCGGGATTTTGTGCGGCGTCCGGATGTGCCCGATGCTTTCGTAAGCGATCACCGTGGCTGAAACCACCAAAAATCCGACGACGGCAAAAGTCACCAACGCTTCGGCTTTTCCATGCCCGTACGGATGGTTGTCATCGGCCGGTCGCGACGAATATTTGAGCCCCAGCAGCACGAGCACGGACGAAAACACATCGGTGGTGGACTCTATCGCGTCGGCAATCAGCGCATACGAATTCCCGAAATACCCGGCGACAAACTTGGCCAGAGCCAGGCCCGCATTGCCAAAAATACTCAAAATGGTCGTGCCTATGGCCTTGTCCTTATTGCTCATCTGGCAAAGGTATTTATAATTCGGGGAACTCGAACGCATAGCCGAGTCGCTGCTGTAGTTTTTCCGATCCGATGGTCTTTCCGGCCGATGGTGTGGCGTGGTTGAACCGCGGCGGCTCAAGTGAAAAATCGAGTGCTTTTTGCGTATAGTACCGCTCGCGCGACGGATGCCACGGTGCTACGGCATTAAAGGTTTCGCCCCAGGTATCGGTTTGGATCACGGCTTTAATGATGCCGATGCAATCGGCAAGATGGATCAGATTGACCGGCGCGTGGGGGTTTTCGAGATCGATCTGGCCGGCCAATTGGCGCACCGGATGCCGTCCGGGACCGATCAGTCCGCCAAAACGCACAATAGTGGATTTGAAACCGGGATTGTCGCGTAGCAGATTTTCGGCGTCATATAATTGTTTGCTGCGGTCCGATCGGATCATTGGCTCGTTGGATTCGGTGAGCGTTCCGTCGGTTTGCCCGTACACAGACACTGAACTGATGAGCATTACCTTTGCAATCCCCGATGCCGCGATGTAGGGAAGGAGCGTGGCTATTTTTTGCGGAAAATGAAACCGCGGCGGAATGTCGATGACCAGCACATCGGCGTCAAAAAACGCTTCCGGGTTTCCTTCGATACCGTCCGGCCCGACTGAAAATGAAAACGGCGTGATGCCTTTGGAGGAAAGCAACGGTATTTTGTGCTTTGACGTCGTTGATCCACTGACTTCAAATCCGTCAGCCAAAAGCGCCTCACACAGCGGAATCCCGAGCCAGCCGCAACCCAATACGCTTATTTTTTTCATGGAATGTTTTCAGATTCCGGCATGGCGTCCGGATCGGGGATCGTGTCGAGTGTCGTGGTGGACTGATAGGAGAAATTTTTAGGTACGGGCACCGCAATAGTCACTTTGGGCGTGGGCTCGATTTTCTTGATCAGCGCCACGGCATCGTTGAGCACAAAAGGCGTCGGCATCATCCAATCTTTGCGCGGCTGCATGCCAAAGGCTTTATTTTGCATTAAATCGAACGACGATTCAAGCAGGTGCATATCGAGCGGTGTCGATTTGGGCATCATAAATTCGAGTGTCAGTGCACCGTTGCCCACCACATAATAGCTCAGGATTTTACGTCCGTGCCGTGGAAAAAGGGAGCCTTTTTGTTTCAGGTCCCTCGCGCCATTGGCCCTGAGATTGTGCAAAACCATGTTAGGGGCAGCGAAAACGTCGTAACGGTTCACGGCGCGGTTGGGCGTGATTTTAATTTTTACAAAACGGTGGCGCCCCACGATCGAATCTTTTATAAAGTCAACGGTCGGCTCGGGAATGTCGCGTACCATTGCCGCATACGAGTAGGTAAATTTTGAATCGTATTTGCTGAACAGCGCCAGGTGGTTCAAATGGTCGGCATGGGTTGGATTGTCGCCCAGATAGGTTCTGGTCCACTCGTCCAGGCGGGTGTCGTACGTGGTCCAGTACGCTTTTTCCTTATCGGCATCGTATACATAGAGCAAGCTGTTGGGTCTGGCTTTTCCGGGCGCGTAGCCGGAATTCAGATGCGCGTAAACCATGCATCCGATAAAACCCACAAACAAAACCGCACTCCAAAGCCATTTGCGCGAAAACATTGCCAAAAAAGGAAGCAGCAACGCAAAAAGTAACACCGTCAGCACCGCGCTTCCGGCGAGCATTTTCAAACCCAGTCCAATCGGGAACATGACCACAAACGGCGCGATCAGAAACAAGGCCGGAACAGTGAGCAACGCATTGACCCACGGATTGATTTTTTGCGTGATGACGTAATAGCCCAGCATCAGCAGCGCGAACAACACCGGCAGAATGAAAAATCCCGCACCGGGCAACACCGCGACAAGTGCAATGTTGATCAACAGCCACAAAAACAAGGGCGCTATGGATTGATTGGCGATCTGCGCTTCATTTTTGAGTTTGCCGTAACACGCAAAACACACCGAAAGGCTCAATAGTATAAAAGCAGCAATGTAAGCGTGCCCGTTGTATGTAAATCCTTGCAGAATATCGTCGTACTGCGGATAGACCGCGCGCAGCAGTTTCCAACCCAAAAAGGCAACGGCCCCGCAAATGAGCATCGCCCCGAAAAGCGGTAAAGATCCGCGTGCGATTTCAACCGGTTGCAGCGTTCGCTTGCCCAATCCGATGAACACGAAAAACAGCAACAACACCGCTGCGACAATTACAAGGGGAATGTTCCAGCCAAACGGGTAATGGAAAAATCCGATTGGCGTACTGAAATACACCCGATCGTCGGTGTTGTCCAATTGCGAAAGATCCGCATTGGACAAATACGCGAGCATCGGCATCAGGTAACCGCCCTGGTGCGCGATAGTCTCCGGGCTGACATGGGCGTAATCGTCCTGTTTTGTATGGTAGTTGAAATGGTCGTCGATGAAAGCGAAATTGAATCCCGGAATCTTGCCATGGGTGCGAAGAACGGTCAGGTCGGTGTCATTGGGCATCATTTTGTAAATGCTGTACATCAGCGAATTAGACACCGGTCGTGAGATATTGGCTTGTGAAAACGCTTCGACCATTGGCGCATTTCCCTGGTTGACTTCCATCAGCATGTATCCGGGACCGCCCGTGCCGCGCGCCTCGAAATTGAGTGCAACACCCACATCTTTGGCCCATGGATGTTGCGTGACGAAAAGTCCTGCGCCGTTAAGCCCGAGCTCCTCTGCATCGGTGAACAACACAATAATATCATTGCGGTGCGCGGTTTTGTTGTGCACAAACGCACGGATGCCTTCCAGAAGTGTCGCTATGCCCGATCCTGCATCGCTGGCGCCCAGTGACGCCGAATGCGGAGCGCTGTCATAATGTGTCATAATGAGCAACGCTTTTCCTGACCCCGAACCGTCGATGCGTGCCATGATGTTGCGGCAATGCACCAGATTTCCCCAATCGGTAAGCGTTGTGCCTTGCTGGACGGTGGTTTCGAGTCCCAATGAACGCAGCTCTTTTTCGAGATAGTCAGCGACGGTTTGGTGTTGGGCAGACCCGACATAATGCGGCGCTTTGGCGATTTCCTTGATGTGCGACATCGCGCGTCGGGCAGAAAATTCAGACAGTGGGACTTGTGCGGTTGCAGAATCCCATCGCGGCATCTGCGTATAATACAGTACGCCAAGCACAAAGAGAATGAAAAGGACGGCAAATGGGGTAAAGTCGTTTTTTTTCATGAATGGCAGCTTTGCGGAACCAACCCCAGGTCTGGACGCAGCGAGTTTGTTCGGGACACAAAAACCAAATATAGCAATTAAATTCAATTGGACAACTTTAACAATTACGGCAGAAAATCTGTAATGGCGTTTAAAAATTAATGGCTTGATTTGCAGTAGTTATTAATTTTAATTTATACGCCATGACAGCACTGAGAAACAAAGTCCAACTGATCGGACATGTTGGAAACGACCCGGAAATCAAAAATTTCGAGACCGGAAAAAAACGCGCCAACCTGAACATCGCCACCAATGAAGTCTACAAGAATGACAAGGGCGAAAAGGTGGAGGAAACCCAATGGCACAAAGTAATCGCCTGGGGGCATACGGCAGAAGTCATTGAGAAATACGTCACCAAAGGCAAAGAAATTGCGCTCGAAGGCAAACTGGTGCACCGCAGCTACGACGACAAAAATGGCGAAAAGCGCTATATCACTGAAGTGATCGCCAACGAGTTGCTTTTACTCAAGTAAATCCGGCAGCGATTCGTTTCTTTAGCGGATCATCGCATGCTGAAATGCATCGGTGAATTGCCCGACGTGCAACCCGTCCATCAGCGCGTGGTGAACGTGAACGGACATCGGCATGGTGCGTCTGCCATCGGGATGTAAAGTCATTTTACCAAACGAGATTTTGGGACAACTGTCTGCAAGCGAAAAATGCCGCGCATGGGATAACGAGGTAAAGTCGACCCATGGGATGGCCGAGAAATGGATCAGGTTGTCTGATTCGAACGACCGCGTAAATAAACCAGGCGTTTTTTTGACGCGGTCGATTTCGGCCAACGCAGTGGCGTTAAATGTGGCCAGATCGGGGTGGAATTCCATCAGTGAAAATCCAAATGATCCGTCTTGCCGGCCGATGGTGGCCGATCCGTCGATGCGGTCGTGTATTGCCACGCGGTCGCCCTCGATCCGGTATCTGAACGGTTCGCACGCGTTGACGGTTTCCAGGGTTTTATGCAGATACCATACAAAAAAGGGAATGCCGGACGACTTGGCCCGTTCGTACGCCTTTGTACAATCGACAGTGACCACCACGCCAAAGAACGGTTCGCCGAATTGACGAAAGAAGGCAAAGTGTTCGCCTCGCGGCCATGCGTTTAAATCGAGATAGGTTTTCATTCGAACAGCGCCAAAACGTCGGTGATCTTATCAAAATCGCGAAAGTTCGCATGCTCGACTTTGTGGTCGATGCGTTCGTGTGCCCAGGTCGTGTGAAACGGTATGTGGTAGGCGTGCCCGCCAATGCCCAGTACGGGCAATACGTCCGATTTAAGTGAATTGCCAATCATGACGAATTCGCTTGGGTGAATATCAAGACGGCGCACCAAATCAGTATAATCCTGCTCTTGTTTGTCGCTCATGACCTCGATGTGGTGAAAATATTTACCAAGCCCTGAATTGTGCAATTTGCGGCGCTGGTCGAGCAAATCGCCTTTGGTGGCCACAACGAGCTTGTATTTTTGCTGCAGCGCGGTCAGCGTATCTTCGACACCGTCGAGCAGTTCGATAGGGTGTTCGAGCAGTTCTTTGCCATATTGGATGATCTTTGCAATGACTTCGTTGCTGATCGTATGGTTTGAAATCTGTAGCGCGGCTTCGATCATCGACAATATATAGCCTTTGATTCCGTAGCCGTACAGCCGCAAATTACCGATTTCGGTCTTGAACAATTCCTGCGATAACGTATGCTTGGACAAATACGGCGCGAGCAGATCGCAGAACTTCTCTTCGGTTTCCTGGAAATACGGCTCGTTGACCCATAGCGTGTCGTCGGCGTCAAAAGCGATGACTTTGATGTTCATGATAAGTTTGTTTTATTCAACGGATTTCAAAACGGTAAGCTGCAGCTAAACCTCGTGCTGACCGGCTCGCAAAAAGCTGATCGCATTTTGCTCGCCCCTGCCCGCCTAATCAATCGCTGCATTGCAAACCGGCTTCAGATGCCAACAACTCAAGGCCCGTTTAGTTGATCGTCCCGCCGTTGGAAACCTCGGCATCGGGATTGACAAAAACCAATTTTCCTTCGGCGTTGCTGGTCATCAGGATCATGCCCTGGCTTTCGGTGCCGCGCAAATTCCGCGGGGCCAGGTTGACCAGTACAATTACTTTTTTACCCACCACTTCTTCGGGCGAAAAACTCTCGGCAATTCCAGAAACGATGGTGCGCACATCAATTCCGGTGTCCACTTTCAGGATCAGCAATTTGTTTGCTTTGGGCATTTTTTCTGCTTCCAGAATGGTCCCGACACGCAGGTCCATTTTGGCAAAATCGTCGTACTGGATCAGATCTTTTTGCGGTTCCACGGTTTTATGGTCGTTTTTGTTGGCGGTTTTGGTTGCTTCTAATTTGTCGATTTGTTTCTGGATCTGTTCGTCCTCGATCTTGGCAAAAAGCAATTCTGCCTGCCCAATTTGCGTACCGGAAGACAAAATCGTCTGCGGCTTGGCCACTTCTTCCCAGTCGATGATCCCGGCAGGGCTTGCATGAACACCCAGCATCCGCCTGAGCTTGCCCGATGTGAACGGCAAGAACGGCTCGCTCAAAACGCCTAGTGCCGTGGCAATCTGCAACGCCACCCACATTTGCGTTTGCACGCGTTCAGGATTTTCTTTGATGAGTTTCCACGGTTCTTCATCGGCCAAATACTTGTTGCCCAGACGCGCCAGGTTCATGAGCTCGTTGAGCGCCTCGCGAAAACGGTAACGCTCGATCGAACTGGCGATCACGGCCGGATACGCGCGCATTTCGGTCAGCGTCCGCACATCGATATCTGAAAGTTCGTTTGGCGTTGGCACGATGCCGTTGTAATATTTATGGGTCAAAACCACGACGCGGTTGATGAAATTGCCAAAAACAGCAACCAGTTCGTTGTTGTTGCGCGCCTGAAAATCCTTCCACGTAAAGTCGTTGTCCTTGGTCTCAGGGGCGTTGGCCGTGAGCGCATAACGCAAAACGTCCTGCTGGTCCGGGAATTCTTCGAGGTATTCGTGCAGCCACACCGCCCAGTTTTTGGACGTGGAGAGTTTGTTGCCTTCGAGGTTCAAAAACTCGTTGGCCGGAACGTTGTCGGGCATGATGTACGATCCTTCGGCTTTGAGCATGGCCGGGAAGATCACGCAGTGGAACACAATGTTGTCCTTTCCGATAAAATGCACGAGCTTCGTGTCGTCAGATTTCCAATACGGCTCCCAATCCTTGCCCTGGCGCGCGGCCCATTCCTTGGTCGAGGAAATGTAGCCAATCGGCGCGTCGAACCAAACGTAGAGTTTTTTGCCCTCTGCGCCTTCAACAGGAACATCGATGCCCCAATCCAGATCGCGTGTGACGGCCCTGGGTTTCAATCCGCCGGCTTCGTCGAGCCACGATTTGACCTGTCCGTATACGTTGGGTTTCCAGTCTTTCTGATGCCCGATGAGAATCCACTCGCGCAAAAACGCGTCGTACTGATCGAGCGGCAAAAACCAGTGCTTGGTCGATTTGGTCACCGGTGCCTCGCCTGTGATCGTAGATTTCGGATTGATCAGATCTGTGGCGTTGAGCGTCGATCCGCAGCTTTCGCATTGGTCGCCGTACGCTTCAGGGTTGCCACATTTTGGGCAGGTTCCCGTAACAAAGCGGTCGGCCAGGAATTGTCCGGCTTTCTCATCGTACAATTGTTCGGTAACTTCCTCGACAAATTTGCCGTCGTCGTACAGCTTGCGGAAAAACGCCGATGCCGTATCGTGGTGGATTTGCGAGGATGTACGGGAATAATTGTCGAACGAAATCCCAAAATCCACAAACGATTTACGGATGACCGCATCGTATTTATCAATGACCTGCTGCGGGGTAATGCCTTCTTTTTTGGCCTTCATCGAAATGGCCACGCCGTGCTCGTCGCTGCCGCAAATGAACGCCACATCGCGTCCCTGCAGGCGCAAAAACCGCGCGTAAATGTCGGACGGTACGTAAACGCCCGCCAGATGGCCTATGTGGATCGGCCCGTTCGTGTAAGGAAGCGCCGCGGTAACGGTATATCTTTTAGGATGTAACATAGTGGGTAAATTGACTGCAAAAATAAGGTTTTTTACGAGAAGCCCATCCTGCTGTTCGCTATATCTTTTCCCTGCTGAAGAAGCAGGAAAAAGGATGCCGCTGCCATCAGGGCTAGGGCCGTGGAGTACACATTAACGTTCGTACAAATCAGGCAAATTCCATCACCGTCGGCGCGGCAATTTTTTTATATTTGTTCCAATCCAATCCACATGAAAAATCCAACACTTTTATTGCTGATCGTATCTGGACTTTTCATCCCAACCACACAAGCCCAACGCAAAATGATCACACCGGAATTTTTACAAAAAGGCGACACTGTTGCCATTGTCGCCACGGCGCGAAAAATAGACGCTGCAACGCTCCAACCCGCCGTCAAGCTGCTTGAAAGCTGGGGGCTTCACGTGGTACTTGGCAAGACCATCGGCAAGGAAGAAAACCAACTCGCCGGTCCGGACTGGCTTCGCGCCACCGATTTCCAGGAAATGCTCGACAATCCCGGGATCAAAGCGATTTGGGCGGCCAAAGGCGGTTACGGAACGGTGCGCATCATCGACCGCATCGACTTTACCGCGTTCAAGAAAAAACCCAAATGGATCTGCGGTTTCAGCGACGTGACCGTATTGCACAGCCATCTGAACAACATGGGAATCGAAACAATCCACAGTTTGATGGCCGTGAGCGCCAAAACCGCCACGCCGGAAGCCATCGAATCGTTCCGGAAGGCGCTGTTCGGGCAAGATATGGCGTACAAAATGCCCGCGCATGCGTTCAATAAATCCGGAAAGGCGCGCGGCGAACTCGTCGGCGGGAATTTATCGGTGTTGTACAGTGTGATGGGCTCAAAGTCTGAAATCGATTACAAAGGAAAGATTTTATTCATCGAAGACCTCGACGAATACCTTTACCACATAGACCGCATGCTGATGAATCTCAAGCGCAATGGCTATTTCGACGGACTCAAAGCGGTGGTTGTCGGCGGCATGACCGAAATGAACGACAACGACATTCCGTGGGGCAAGAACGCACTGCAAATTGTCCAGGACGTGCTCAAGGATTACAAATTCCCGATCATCTACAATTTTCCCGCAGGTCATATCAAGGACAACCGCGCGATGATTCTGGGCAAGACCGTTTCGATCGAAGTGGGCGCGACAGGCGCTACGGTAAAGTTTGAGTGACGGCCGGACCAAACGGCGGACGGTCAAAGCCAAGACGAAACGCTGCGAACGGCGATCGAATAAATAACTGTCGGAATTTACGTTATGGCACAACACAACGACCTCGGAAAACTCGGCGAGCAGCTGGCGCTGGCGTTCCTGCGCGAGAACGGCTACCAGATCCTCGAGACCAATTGGGTGTTTCACAAGGCCGAGATCGACATCATCGCACAAAAAGGTGCCGTGCTCGCGGCCATCGAGGTCAAAACGCGCTCTTCCACAGATTTTGGCCTGCCGCAGGATTTCGTCAACCGCAAAAAAATACAATTGCTCGTTACGGCCATAGATGCTTACGTGGTTTCGCGCCATCTGGATGTGTCGGTGCGGTTTGACATCGTCGCGGTATCCAAATCCGGTAATGGCTTTAAAATCGAGCACTTACCCGATGCATTCTTTCATTTTTGACGCGAAAAAAAAACGCCCGCACGTTGGCCTGCATCAAATATTGTTTACATTTGAAATCAAAAAATTGAATATGAGAAAATTATGTACCCTGTTCGCGCTGGTGGCGTGTTTGGGCGTTTGGGCGCAAAAAGGCGTCGCGCGCAAGGTGAACCAGCTGATTCTCGAGCAAGCCTATTTCAAGCCGGTTTCCGTACTGTCTCAGGCAAGTGGGATTGCGAGTGCCAAAACCCGTTCGGTGGTCGAAAAGGCCACGTATGCGCAGCTCCAAACTGCTTCTTTGGCTGCATTGATGGCCGCCAGAGATCCTTACATTGAACTTTCTGTGCCGTACCTCGGGCAAACCATTGCGGTCCAATTGTACCAGGTAGATATTTTTGCGCCGGGTTTCCATCTGGACACCGATAAATCGGCCCACATCGCCTACGATCCCGGATTGTACTACCGCGGCATTATCAAAGGCGAACCCGATTCAGTGGTGTCGTTCAGTTTTTTCAAAGATGGTGTTATGGGAATTGTATCGGGAGGATCGTTGGGCAATCTGGTCATCGGTAAACTGGAACGCCCGGGCAATGTGCTGGATTACATCATCTATTCGGACCGCGATATGAAAGTGTCCAACGATTTTTCGTGTCGTTCCAAAGAGGCCGTCAGCGAACGATTTTCGGCAGAAAACCGCGATACACAAGGGATTACGCCCAGATGTGTGACCATGTATTTTGAAATCGATTACAACATCTACCAACAAAACGGAAGCAGCGTGGCCAACACCACAAACTGGCTTACCGGCGCGTTCAACGAGGTGCAGACGTTGTACGAAAACGACAATATTCAGGTGGCGCTCAAGTCGAGCTTTATCTGGACAGAGGATGATCCGTACGATGGCAACCCCAACGGACAGGATTCCTCATCGGATTATCTTTACCAATTCAACCAGGTGCGCCCTGCCTTTGACGGCGATGTGGGCCAGCTGCTCGGCATCGATCCGGGCGGACTCGGCGGCGTTGCCGTTACCGTTGACGGATTGTGCACGCAAAACAATTTTTCGTATTCTGATGTCAGCATCGATTATGAGGAAGTTCCGGTTTTTTCGTGGACGGTCATGGTCATTACGCATGAGTTCGGGCATTTGCTTGGTTCCCCGCACACCCATTCGTGTGTTTGGAACGGCAACAATACTTCGATCGACAATTGCGGGCCCGAAGCGCTCGGCGAAGATTGGGAAGGCGCCGAATGTATGACCTCGCCCCCAACAATCCCCGATGAAGGCGGTACGATCATGAGCTATTGCCATTTGCAGAATGTTGGGATCAACTTCAACCTCGGATTTGGCGTCCAACCCGGACAAGCCATTCGCAATGCAGTCAACAGCTCGTCGTGCCTGAGCACGGATTGCGTCAGCACCTGTATCAACGCCGTGGCCAACATCCAGATCGACGTGACCGGAACCGTGGCCAATATGACCTGGACCGAGTTGGGCGATGCAACCTCGTGGCAGGTCGCCGTCACGAATTTCAATGCGGGCAACCCGAACTGGATAACCGTTACCCAGCCCACTTACACCACCGGCGTTTTGCAACCGAACCGATTTTACCGGTTTTGGGTGCGCCCGATTTGCGACAACGGGCTCACGCCGCCCAATGACCGACACGTATTTGTGACGGGCGCGAACTGGTGCGACGGCATCACGGTCACAGACACCGGAGGAGCCAACGGATCTTATGACGACAATGAATCTTACGTGCGCGTGCTGATCCCGAACCTGCCCAACAAAAAGATCCAGCTTACTTTTACCGCCTTCGACCTTGAAGAAGGTTACGACTTTTTATGGGTTTACAACGGCAATTCGACTTCGGCACCGGACATGACCGGCGGTGGCCTCGATGGTACAGACATTCCCGGCCCGTTCGAATCCACTGCGCCCGATGGATCGCTTACCATGCGTTTTTATGCAGACGGTGGCGTAACAGAAGCCGGTTACGTGGCGCAGGTGGCCTGCCTGGATGCACTCGCGACGCAGGATTTTGCCTCGGTTATCGATTTTACCTATTACCCGAACCCCACAGATGGCCTGGTTTCGATCACGTCCAAAACCGCCATCGACCGCATTTCAGTATACAATGTAGCGGGTCAGTTGTTGTACGACCAACCGTCAAATGGGACGCAGGCCAAGGTCGACATTGAAACCTTCGCGGCCGGAACGTATTTCTTTAAGTTGAAATTCGGCGAAAAGGAAGCGAATTTTAAGATCGTCAAAGTTAATTAGCCATTGATGAAGAACCACTCGTTTAACGGGTGGTTTTTTTTGCAACCATCCCGGGAATCACCTGTCGTCTTGCAGCTTTAAAGGTGCTGTGAAAACAAATGTTCGACTTCTAGAGAACCCGCGCAAATGGGTTTACCGGCTGTTAGCCGAGGTGAGGTTAATATTCCACATCGATCTCTTTGGTTTTATAATCTTTTCCCAACCGGACAAACAAGATTTCGTCTGTAATTTCTTCGGAAATTCTAAAGCATAATTTAATGTATTCTTCACTACTATCGGGAAAAATGAAAACATGGTCGATTTCAATTTCGTAAAGGAAATACTCTACTAAACTCATACCTTTAGCCAAGGTTTCTTTCAGTAGTTCTTTCCCCGCTGGCGTGAATGCGTCTATATGCGTTTGGATGAAATTTTTAGACATGCCATTTTTCAAATAATCCGAAAAAATCTCAGCTCTCGCATCCAGTATGTAGTCGTTTAATTTTTCGAGAAAATCATTTATCTCTAATAAGCCGGATTTGGAAACATTTTGAGGCTCATAATTCAGATTGAGCTCAATTAAATTTTCGCCGACCTTACAATATGTTTGATAGTTATGCTCGACTTGATCAGTGTCTATCTCTACTGTACCAAAATATTTTATTTCAACTATAGTCTTCATTTCGTTCTGTTTTTCAATCATCTCCGCTAAGAGCAAATTACAATATTAATCCGCGAGCCGCGTCATAAGCGCCAAGGCCTTATCCACGGACTTTACATTCTCAAATGTAAGCAACAGCCGCAATCCGTTCGGGGTTTGTTTTTCTTTCATTTTACAAAGGTGCGGATGTTTTTGCACGAATTGCAACACATGGCTGAATCGGGCCGATTGGTAGTAATCCGATTGCTGGTCGGACACAAAATACGCAATCATCTTACCTTGTTTCATCACGAGCTTTTCGATGCCGAATTGCAGCGCGATCCATTTGATGCGGATCGAATTCAGCAACGCCGACGCAGGTTCCGGCAGTAACCCAAAACGGTCGATGAGTTTGCTTTCATACGCCGACAATTCCTTTTCGTCCTTGACCAGTCCCAGTTCGTTATAAAGCGAAAGGCGTTCGGAAATGTTGTTGATGTAATCGTCCGGGAACAACAATTCAAAATCGGAATCGAGCTGCAGATCCTTAACATACGTCTTGGTCTCAGCGTCCGATTCGGATTCATACAAATCCTTGAACTCGTTTTCCTTGAGTTCGTCGATCGCCTCATTCATGATTTTCTGGTAGGTCTCAAAGCCGATCTCGTTGATAAAACCCGATTGTTCCCCGCCCAGCAAATCGCCGGCGCCTCTGATTTCAAGATCTTTCATCGCAATGTTGAAGCCCGATCCAAGTTCGCTGAACTGCTGCAATGCGTGGATGCGTTTGCGCGCGTCATCGGTCATCATGTGGTACGGCGGGGCGATGAAATAACAGAACGCCTTTTTGTTGCTCCGGCCTACGCGACCGCGCATCTGATGCAGGTCCGACAGCCCGAAATTATTGGCGTTGTTGATAAAAATCGTATTGGCATTGGGTACGTCAAGTCCGCTTTCAATGATGGTCGTGGCCACCAAAACGTCGAAGTCGCCATTCATAAAGCCAAGCATCAATTCCTCGAGTTTTTGCCCGTCCATTTGCCCGTGACCGACGCCCACTTTCGCATCGGGTACCAAACGCTGGATCATGCCTGCGATTTCCTTGATGTTTTCGATGCGGTTGTTGATGAAAAAAACCTGGCCGTTGCGCTGGATTTCATACGATATGGCGTCGCGGATCAATTCCTCATTGAACCCTACCACCTGCGTTTCGATCGGATAGCGGTTAGGCGGCGGCGTGGTAATGACCGATAAATCGCGCGCAGCCATCAGCGAGAACTGCAATGTGCGCGGGATGGGCGTGGCGGTCAATGTCAACGTGTCGACGTTGGCCGCGATCGTCTTGAGCTTGTCCTTGACGTTGACGCCGAATTTTTGCTCTTCGTCCACGATCAAAAGCCCGAGATCCTTGAATTTGACGTTTTTGTTGACCAATTGGTGCGTCCCGATGATGATGTCGAGCCTGCCTTCCTCCAATTGCTTGAGTGTTTCCGATTTTTGCTTGGCCGTGCGGAATCGGTTCAGATATCCCACCGATACGGGCATTTCCCGGAGTCGTTCGGAAAAAGTCCGGAAATGCTGGTAGGCGAGGATCGTGGTCGGAACCAAAATCGCCACTTGCTTGCCGTTGTCGACCGCTTTGAACGCCGCGCGGATCGCAACTTCGGTCTTGCCAAATCCTACGTCGCCGCAAACCAGACGGTCCATCGGACGGTCGCTTTCCATATCGGCTTTGACCTCGGCCGTTGCTTTGATCTGATCGGGCGTATCTTCGTAAATAAAGGAACTCTCGAGCTCGTTTTGCAGGTAGCTGTCGGGCGCGTACTGGAAACCTTTTTCCAATCGGCGCTTGGCGTAAAGCTGGATCAGGTTGAACGCAATGTGCTTGACGCGCGCCTTGGTTTTGGCCTTGAGCGTCTTCCACGCGCTGGACCCGAGTTTGTAGATTTTAGGGGGCGCACCGTCCTTGCCGTTGTACTTTGAAATTTTGTGCAGCGAGTGGATCGAAACGTAAACGATGTCGTTGTCGGCGTACACGAGTTTGATGGCTTCCTGTGTCCTGCCGTCAACCTGTATCTTTTGCAGGCCGCCAAATTTGCCGATGCCGTGATCGATGTGCGTCACATAATCGCCAACGGAAAGCGCTGTAAGTTCCTTGAGCGTGATCGTCTGTTTTTTCGAATAGCCGTTTTTGATGTTGAATTTGTGGTAGCGCTCAAAAATCTGGTGGTCGGTATAGCAAACCAGTTGGTTTTCGTCGTCGATAAACCCCTGATACAACGGAAAAACAATGGTATGGTATTGCTTGCGGATGCTTTCGTGATTGGCCTGATCGAGACTTTCAAAAATGTCGTCGAACCGCTTGGCCTGCGCATCGTTGGTGCAAAACAGATAATTTTTATAGCCGTTGAACTGGTTTTCGCTCAGGTTGTTGAGCAGCAGGTCAAACTGTTTGTTGAACGAGGGTTGCGGCTGCATGTGAAACGCAAAACTTTTGTCGGGGCTGAACATCGGCTCGTGCCATTCGACCACGGTAAAGGTTTTGGCTTTTTGCTCAAATGCGGTGCGCGACAAAAACAATTGGTCCGGCGCAACGTGGTTGACCGTCGATTTCAGATTGTCAAAAATTTCCTGCGATTTTTCGAACAATTTTTCGAGCCTGGAAAACAAAAGGCCGGCATTTTGAATCAGCAATACGGTGTCGTCGGCGATGTAATCGAGAAAACTTTCGCGGTTCTCCTGGAAAAACTTGTTTTCGACGTTGGGAATGATCGTAATCTTCTTTTGTTTTTCGATCGACAGCTGCGTCTCGACATCAAAGCTGCGGATGCTGTCGACTTCATTGCCAAAAAATTCGATGCGGTACGGATGATCGTTCGAAAACGAAAATACGTCGATAATGCCGCCGCGCACAGAAAATTCGCCCGGTTCGGATATAAAGTCCACGCGCTTGAATTCATATTCAAACAGCACTTCGTTGATGAAATCGATCGAAATCTGATCGCCCACCGATATCTTAAGCGTATTTTTTTCGAGGTCTTTCCGCGTGACGACTTTCTCGAAAATGGCCTCGGGATAGGTGACGATGATCGCGGGTTTTTTGCGCGAGTTGATGCGGTTGAGCACTTCGGCGCGCAGCAAAACATTGGCATTGTCTGTTTCTTCGATCTGGTAAGGCCGACGATACGACCCCGGATAAAACAACACATCCTGCTGGCCTACCATTTGTTCGAGGTCGTTGAGGTAATACGCCGCTTCTTCCTTATCGTCGAGCACGAGCAGGAACGGATGCGCCGATTTTTTGAACAACGCCTGCACCACAAAAGACAATGCCGAGCCGATGAGACCACTCACGTGCACTTTGGCCCCGCGCCATTTCATCGCATCGTGGATTTGCGCCACTTTTGGCGAATCGTCGTAGGTGGAAAATAATTGCGATCGGGTCAACGGGCAGTGGGTTTAGGCAAGGAACGCGCGGGCGCTCCCGGAATTAACATGTTTGAGGTAGCGGGCGTATTGGGGATTGCACGCGTGGTATCGCGCATTTTGATCAAATCGCTTTCGCCTTGCTCTTTGGGAATTTCGCTTTTGCGCACGATTTCGTTCATCTGCAAAAACAGTCCGTTCAACTCGCGGTTTGCGTCCACGATGTTGGCGATTACCTTTTGATCCGGGATGTTTTGCAGGTGGATGTATAAATTAATCGAATTGATCTTGGTGGTCAGCACTGAAATGCGGCTTTTGACTTCCGGTTTGTTGAACGGTCCCGGAATGTTGTTGTTGAGTTCCCTGGCTTTGGTGGAAAGCACCCGCGCTTTTTTGCGAAATTCGCCCATCGAACTCTTGGGTTTTTGGTTGAGTTCATTCAAAAACAAGCGCAATTCGCCCCAATGTGCGACCCATTCCTGGGCCTTGGGCTGCAATCCGGAGGTGTTGAAATTCCAGCCTTTGTTGATGTTGGCGAAAATCTGTTCGTTTTTTTGCGCATCGCGTAATGCGGCACGGCGCTGCGCCTCTTCGTCCTGACACGAAAAGCAAAACATGCACGCCAGGAGCAATCCGTAAAGCCTGATGGTCATAAGCAACTTTTTTTGCAAAGCAAAGGTACAAAGGTAATTGGAAAGGGCGATGTGCCGCGGCCCTGGCAATTATATTTTTGTTAAAATAAATCGGCGGCGCGCGCGCAGGAAAATTTTACGAAAACGTTATCTTTGCGCGATAACAACCAACTATGAATACAAAGATCCTGATCATCGGCGCGTGCGGACAAATCGGTACCGAACTTACGCACAAACTGCGCGCCATCTATGGCACCGATAATGTCATCGCATCGGACATCCGGAAACTCAACAACGATGTGGTCAACTCCGGACCGTTTGAAGTGGTCAACGCCCTTGATTTTAACCAGATCGAACAAATCGTCGAACAGTACAAGATTGATGAAGTGTACCTGATGGCCGCGTTGTTGTCAGCTACAGCCGAAAAAAATCCGGCCTTTGCGTGGGATTTGAACATGAATTCACTATTCCACGTGCTGAACCTGGCCAAAGCCGGTAAGATCAAAAAGATTTTCTGGCCCTCGAGCATTGCTGTGTTCGGCCCGACGACGCCGCGGGACCAAACTCCGCAGTATACGATCATGGAACCGTCTACAGTGTATGGCATCAGCAAGCAATCCGGTGAGCGTTGGTGCGAATATTACCATCGTATTTTTGGCGTCGATGTGCGCAGTATCCGGTATCCGGGGCTGATTTCGTGGTCGACTCCTCCGGGCGGCGGCACCACGGATTACGCGGTGGATATTTATTACAAAGCCTTGGCCGATAAGACTTACGACTGTTTCCTGTCTGAAAATACTGAACTTCCGATGATGTACATGGACGATGCCATCCGGGCAACGATCGCGATCATGCAAGCCCCGGCCGAAAGCGTTAAAATCCGTTCGTCGTACAACCTGGCCGCAATGAGTTTCACGCCCGCACAAATCGCCGGCGAGATACGGAAACACATTCCGGACTTTACCATTACCTACAACCCCGATTTCCGCCAGAAAATCGCCGACAGCTGGCCCGCCAGTATCGACGACAGTCGCGCGCGCGAGGATTGGGGCTGGCAACACCAGTACGCGCTCGATAACATGACGGTGGACATGCTCGACCATTTGAAATAGAAAATGCTGCGGTACAGCGGCATTTTTTTTAGCGTTTGGTTTGTAGGAGTGTTTTGATGTAGGCGTCTTCCGCAGGCGCTTTTACTTTGATCACCGCATCAATCTGGTCGTTGGGAACGGTCATCGAGAGCACGTAATGTGCAATTTTCCACTGACCGTTTTCTTTTTTGAGCACGCCGGAACCGCGACAGATTTTCATGTGCGTGTCGAGCAATTCGTCAAACCAGGCCATGTCATGCGCGGCGTTGAAATAGATATTGCGCTGCAACGCCTTGAAATTCCACGCCGTGCCGCGGTCGAAATACGGCTTGCAGAATGCTTTGAATTGCGGCATGGTCCAGTTCTCAGTGGCGTCCGTACCGATGTAAATCGCGTCCGGGGACATCAACGAGAAGTATTGGTCCAGATTGGCATTGGCCGCGGCTTGATGCCATTGGTCCAGCAGATGGTGGACGGTCTTTTTTTCCGGTTCTTGCGCATGGCCGATGCCAAAGACAAAAACAAACCATAAGGCAAGTGTTGTTTTCATGTTCGTGATTTGTTGCAAGTTAAACATTTGTAGGCAATTCCAGTGCGTAACCATATGCCCGCGTTAGGGATGGAAGCGGAAATCCTTTGGGGCGGCGCGAGCAGCGCCGCCCCAAAGATTGCAGTGCACAGCCCGGCGCCGTAAATTTCTGCACCCCGACACACGGTTCTAACAGGCGCAACGCCCCAAAAAAGCACAAAATTATTTGTTGATGAATCCATCGAGCATCGGGATCCAGGTTTCCAATGGCGTTTGGTTGGTGTTGATGCCAAAACTGCCGCGCCCGTACGGTGTGTATTTGTTGATATTGGTCACCCAAAACAAACCTGCCGTGGGTGCGCCAGATGCCGCGGCAAGGTGCATGATGCCACTGTCCGCGCCGATAAATACGTCCACATGCGCCATGACCGAGGCCATTTCGCGAACGTCTTTGCTGTAAAACGATGGCGCCGCAAAATCGATTTGCGATTCGTTGTGCATGGGTAGGATTTCGATGATGTTGCAATCCGGAAAACGTTGTTGTAGTGCGGCATAACATGCTTCCCACCAGGATTTTGGATAGCATTTGTTGCCTGTGGCAAAGGTAAAAATGGCGATGGTCCTCCGGGTGTTTCCTGTGAGTTTGCGCAACGCCTGTTGTCCATGAAGTTTTTCTGTATCGCTGAGTTTGATGTCCAGCGGCGCGACCGGATTCGTATTGGCCGGCAAACCCAACAATGACAGGTAATGCCGCAGGTGGTAAACAGGCGATTTGGCAATGTGGATATGGTCCGGATACGCGCCCAGGT
>JAEWLN010000187.1 GCA_023457535.1 Bacteroidota bacterium | reverse complement strand
ATGCCGCTTTGATGGACCAATGGCGCGCCATCAGCATTCCCGATGAACCCGTCAGGATGCGCAACGAAAAAGGAACGGTCAGTTTTGCGCGGCTCGGCAAAGATTCGCGCGACCTGGAATTGTTCATCAACTTAAAGGACAATGCGGTACTCGATACGCTGCATTTTGAAGGCGTCACGGGATTTCCTGCCGTAGGGCGCGTGATCTCCGGAATGGACGTGGTTGAGAAATTGTATTCGGGATACGGCGAAAAAACAATGTCCGATCCAAACCTGTATACCCGCCGGGCCGTTTTTTACCGGCGGTTTCCAAAGCTCGACCTGATCCGGAAGGCGACCGTAATCGAATAAGCCCGTTCCATCAAGGCTGATCGTCGGACGGAATTTCAAAAAAACTAAAGAACGATCCGCCATAACTTTTCTGAAACGAAAAATTCGGCAGGTGGTCCATTTTGGTGTATTTGGAGTGTTCCACCACGAGCATGCCGTCGGAAGCAAGCAAATCGCGGGCAAAAACAGTGGTTGCAATTTTTTCGAACGTGGCCTGATCGAGCCCGTACGGCGGATCGGCAAAAATCACATCATAACTAGATGGAGCGCTTTCAAGGAACCGGAACACATCGCTTTTGACAGCGGCAATGTCAAAATCAAACTCCGACGCGGTTTGTTTGATAAACCGGATGCAGCCAAAATCCGCGTCTACGCTCGTAACGGACGCACTGCCGCGCGAGGCGAATTCATAACTGATGTTGCCTGTTCCGGCAAAAAGATCGAGCACTTGCAATCCGTCAAAATCCACGTGGTTGTTGAGCACATTGAACAGCGCTTCTTTGCTCATATCGGTCGTGGGCCGAACAGGGAGGTTTTTGGGAGGCGAAATGCGTCTGCCTTTGTATCTGCCGGATATGATCCTCATGAGTGGAACAGGATAAAATGCTTGCGTACATCGGCCGGCGGTAGCGAATCGGCGTGTTGCATATAGCTTACGTCAAACAGCGAAACGTTCCTGATATAGGTGTAGGCCATGTTGAAAAACGCATCGTCCTGTGCAATGTCGCCCAGGAGTTCGAGTTTGAAATGCTCGGGATTCAAATTGAGCTGCTCTGCCGTAAACAGCAAATAGTACACAAAATCCTCCGGCGTGCGGTATTGGAACGAATTGAACAGCAGCAAATGTTGGTTTTGTACCACGGCGATCTCAAAATGGCGCGGCCTGAAATGCACAAACATTTTTTTCTCATCGATGTTCTTGGATGCCTCGAGCAGCTTGGACACCAAAATCGTATGGGCGTGCCGCGATTCAAACTCCTTATAATGGTCGACAAAAAAATTGTTGATGTCGCCAAACGGGATGTACACATTGTTCATGTGGTAGAGCGGCAATTCGTCGTAGGCAAAAAAGTCTGTTTCGAACACCTTGGTATTGTATTGCAGGTAGCTGCCCAAAAAGTGCTCGTCGAACAGCGCCACCGGCACAAACGCAGACAGATCGCTGTTGTGGAGAATCAAAATCTCGTCGTACCGCTCGTTGAGTTCCTGGTGGTCGCGCAACGCAGATCCAAACAGCTCCTGGGCCGAAACCGCGTTTTGGCTCCCGGGCGCGATATCTTTAAAGGAAAGTATGCGATGGCTCAACGTATCGGTGATGCAAAACGAGAGCGCTTCGGGCGATACGAGCAACGTGAGTTTTTTGTAGACTTTCTCGGTAATGTTGGGATTGTGTACGAGCATATCGGCAAACTTACAAATTTTCTTTTGGGTTAAAAATTTTTATTGGCCTTATGCGGCGCCTTGGTTTGTGCAACCGATAAATGTCAAGCGCCTCCGATGCGTCAAATTCATTGCAATCGCTATCTTTGCACCAACATCAACTATGGTTTCTCAGCAATTTTACCGCACGCTTTCGCAGCATTTTCCGTTTGCGCCCACACAAAAGCAGGATATTTTTTTCCAGCAGATCGCACACTTTGCGACCAATATGGACAACAATGAGATTTTTGTGCTCAAAGGATACGCAGGTACCGGTAAAACATCGGTGATCTCTGCATTGGTGGGTAGTTTGCCGGGGATCAACATGAAATCGGTGTTGCTTGCACCTACCGGACGCGCGGCCAAGGTCATCGCCAACTACTCCCAAAAACAGGCCCTGACAATCCACAAAAAGATCTATTTTCCAAAAAAGGCCGGCGGTGGCGTTTCTTTTTCGTTGCAACCCAACAAACACAAAGACACGCTGTTCATCGTCGATGAAGCTTCGATGATCTCAGACCGCGATTCGGATTCAAAAATGTACGCCAATGGTTCGCTGCTCGACGACCTGATCGCATACGTCTATTCGGGCGTGCGTTGCAAATTGATACTGATCGGCGATACGGCGCAGCTTCCTCCGGTAAACCTCGATATCAGTCCTGCCCTTGAGGTCGATACCCTTGAGCGCCATTACGACAAGCAGGTCCGGCACATCGAACTCGACGAGGTCATGCGCCAGGAAGCCGAATCAGGCATTTTGTACAATGCCACGGAATTGCGCGCGTTGCTCCAGGAGGAATTTTTGTTCGAATTCCGGTTCGAGCTCAAGCCGTTTGCCGATATTGTGAGGCTTTCCGACGGTTATGACATTCAGGACGCGATTCACTCGGCATACAGCCATTACAGCATCGAGGAAACGGCGTTCATCGTCCGGTCGAACAAGCGTGCCAATGCCTACAACCAGCAAATCAGGTCGCGCATTTTGGATAAAGAAAGCGAACTTTCGACAGGCGATTTTTTAATGGTCGTCAAAAACAATTATTTCTGGCTCCAGGACAACGACGCGGCGGGCTTTATTGCCAATGGCGATATTGTCGAGGTGCTGGAGATCTTCGGGATCATGGAATTGTATGGTTTCAGATTTGCCAAAGTCAAGCTCCGCATGGTCGATTATCCGGAACAGCGCGCGCTCGAAACCGTTTTGCTGCTCGACACATTGACCAGTGAATCGGCGTCGCTCAACTATGACGACGCCAACCGGCTCTATGAGGAAGTGATGCTGGATTACCAGGACGAGCCCAATAAATACAAGCGTTTCCAAAAAGTCAGGGAAAACGAATTCTTCAATGCGCTTCAGGTCAAATTTTCCTATGCGATCACCTGCCATAAATCGCAGGGCGGTCAATGGAACACCGTATTTGTCGAGCAACCGTATCTGCCCGACGGCATCGACCGCGATTACATCCGCTGGTTGTATACGGCCGTGACGCGCGCGCGGGAAAAGCTGTACCTGATAGGGTTCAAGGATGCGGACTTCGCATCCGGATACTGAACGCGAAAAAATTTACGATTTCCAACCCAAACTACACCCAAACGCCTATTTTTGAACTTTGAACCTTAAACCTCAAACTTCAACCACCATGAACATCATCGCCGTCATTCCCGCCCGATACGCCTCCACGCGCTTTCCCGCCAAACTCATGCAGGACCTTTGCGGCAAGACGGTAATTTTGCGCACGTATGAAGCGGCCGTGAACACCGGCCTTTTCCGCGAGGTGTTCGTAGTGACCGATTCCATCCTGATCTACGACGAAATCATTTCCCATGGCGGAAAGGCGATCATGAGCGTCAAAGAACACGAATCTGGCAGCGACCGTATTGCCGAGGCCGTGCAACATCTCGATGTGGACATTGTTGTCAACGTACAGGGCGACGAACCGTTCATCGATAAAGAACCGCTGGCCCGCGTAATCGAAACCTTTCTGGACGATGTCGAAAACAGGATCGATCTGGCTTCGCTGATGGTCGAAATCACGGACCCGGCGGACATCAATAACCCAAACATCGTCAAGGTCGTGACGGACCAGTTTGGATTTGCGCTGTATTTTTCAAGGTCGGTGATTCCGTATGCGCGCGAGAAGAATGTAGCGGTGCGTTACTTCAGGCACATTGGGATCTATGCGTTTCGCAAACAGGCCCTTATGGATTTTTACCACCTGCCCATGAAGCCGCTCGAGGCATCGGAAAAACTCGAACAACTGCGCTACCTCGAATTTGGAAAGCGCATCCGGATGGTCGAAACCACCCATGTTGGGATCGGCATCGATACGGTGGAGGATTTGGAAAAGGCCAGGAAGATGATCGGGTGAATGTCTGATATCGAACGTCGAATGTCGAACGTCGGACTTGGGACGAAAAGTTTAAGTTTAAAGTTGGGTTGGTAGAAGCGGTAGCATGCTATTTATTGTATAAAAAATAATAAGCTTCCACATTGTCCAGATACGCCCCGTCAAAACCGGCATCCAGAATTTTCTTCATATAAGACCCATCGTTGCCGTAAATGATCTTGATCCAGTCCGGGTTCCAGTATTCGACATAGAATTCATCGCGGTAGCCTTCATACTTTTTTTTGATCCATTTAGGGTCGCCGATGATCCAGTTCCCGTCCCAGTAATAGCGGTAATTTTCTGCCGATCCGATGCTGATGTACGCCAGCACAAGACGCTTTCCGCCATTTGCCTTGGTTTGGATCTGCCCGATTTCCTCGCGCGTGAATGGCTTGGTATGGAAAAACAGGTCGATGATCACCACGTCAAAATTCGTTTTGGCAATATCCTTTAAATAATAGAAGCGCTGCTTGTAGTTCGATGAATTGATCAGGTAAAGGTAGTTTTGCGCGTCCGATAATTTGCGGATGTCATTGGCGTTCTCGCGCGTAATCGGTGGAATTTCCTTGTAATCTTCGTTGGTGGCCGATCGCGGAAAACACAAAAAACCCTCTTGGTGGTTCTTCTCGATAAGATCG
>JAEWLN010000186.1 GCA_023457535.1 Bacteroidota bacterium | reverse complement strand
AATCCCAATAAAAGTTTAACAAAAAGTACAGATTTCCTATAATCAAAAATCACCGGAAAACGTTAGGGGTAAACCCTACGCCCCCTTCCCTACAGGGGAGAAGATACGATTTTTTCCGATACCAGTAGTACAGAAAAACCACATTTCTCTTTTTGATCACCAAAAAATCATCCGCAAAGCCACCATTTTTATACCTTAGACATCAAATTCCCCCTATGAAATCCCTTTTTCTGGTATTGCTGTGTCCGGTTTTAATAAACGCACAAGAACTTGTTCGCTATGTCAATCCGCTGATTGGAACGCAAAAAATGGGACACACCTATCCCGGAGCAACCGTTCCGTTCGGTGCCGTGCAATTAAGCCCCGATACCGACACAATTCCCTACGAGCGCAACGGCCGGTATAACCCTGAAGTGTACCGATACTGCGCCGGTTATCAATACGACGATCCCACCATTGTAGGATTCAGCCACACGCATTTCAGCGGTACCGGTCATTCCGATCTCGGCGATTTTCTCCTTATGCCGACAGTAGGGAACTTACAGCTCAATCCCGGCGTCGCCTCGAACCCGCTAAGTGGTTTCAGATCTGCGTATTCGCATCGCAATGAAATGGCCCAGGCCGGTTATTACAAAGTATTGCTCGAGGACGATCACATCCTGGCCGAACTCACCGCGACTACCCGTGTGGGTATGCACCAATACAAATTTCCCAAATCAGGCCAATCGCACATCATACTTGATTTGATGCACGGCATCTACAATTACACCGATAAAAACGTCTGGACGTATGTTCGCGTAATCAACGACACATTGATAACCGGATACCGGCAAACCAACGGATGGGCGCGCACCCGCACCGTGTACTTCGCAATGTCTTTTTCCAAACCCTTTAAAAGCTACGGGCAAAAGAACTTCGAAACCCGGCAAACCTATCGCGGATTCTGGCGTAAATTCGATCAGGACCATAATTTTCCGGAAATTGCCGGAAAACAAATCCGGATGCATTTTGATTTTGAGACCGATACAGGGGAACAAATCGGCGTCAAATTGGCGCTCTCGCCCGTCAGTCAGGCCAATGCGGTCGACAACATGAAGACGGAAATTCCCCATTGGGATTTTGACAAAGCGAAGTCTGCCGCCCAGGCCGCGTGGGAGTCTGAATTGTCGCGCATCCACATCGACGCACCGCAGCAGGACAAAACCAATTTTTACACCGCACTGTACCACACCATGCTCGGCCCGACGGTTTATCAGGATGTCAACGGCCAATACAAAGGCGTTGACCAGAATGTCCATACTGCCGACGGGTTCACCAACTACACTACATTTTCACTTTGGGACACGTACCGGGCGCTGCATCCGCTGCTGAACCTTATCCAACCGGTGCGCAATGCCGACATGGTACAATCGATGCTGGCACATTTCGACCAAAGTGCGCTTAAAATGCTGCCGATCTGGTCGCATTACGCCAACGACAATTGGTGTATGAGCGGATATCACGCCGTATCGGTCATTGCCGATGCCATCGTAAAAGGCGTTTATAAAGGCGATGCACAAAAAGCGTTAGAGGCGTGCGTGGCAACGGCGGACAAGCGCATCTACGAAGGCATCGGCGTTTATATCGATTGCGGGTTTGTGCCGTCTGATCGCAGCGGAACCTCGGTTTCCAATACCCTTGAATACGCCTACGACGATTGGTGCATCGCCCAATTGAGCGCGCATATCGGTAAAAGTGCCGCCTATGCGCGGTTCGCGGACCGATCGGGGAACTGGAAAAACGTATTCAATCCGGCCACAGGCTTTATGCAGGAACGCTTGTCCGATGGCCGTTTCAAATCCGGCGCCGATGTGCTTGGCACGCATGGACAGGGTTTCATCGAAGGCAATTCGTGGAATTACAGCTTTTTCGTACCGCACGATCCTGAGGCATTGGCACGCGCGATGGGTGGCCGCAAAAAGTTCCGTCAACGGCTCGATGCGCTTTTTGCGATGCATTTTCCCGACGCTTTCTTTGCAGAAACAGAAGACATTACGCGCGAGGGCATCATCGGAGGTTATGTGCACGGCAACGAGCCCGCGCACCACGTGGCCTATTTGTACAATTGGACCGATCGGCCGTGGAAAGGACAGGCCCAGATCCGAAAAATACTCCAGATGCAATATAAAAATGCCCCGGACGGATTGGGTGGCAATGACGACTGCGGGCAAATGAGCGCGTGGTATGTTTTTTCTGCACTCGGATTTTATCCCGTCGCGCCCGGTTCATCGGAATACGCAATTGGCAGTCCGCTTGTAACTTCCGCATCAGTCCAGCTTGAGCATGGTGCTACTTTGCAGATCAAGACCGTCAACCAATCCGGGCGCAACGTCTACGTGAAGAAAGTGGAGTTCAACGGTAAACGGCTCGACAAATGGTCAATAGCACACCGCGATATCGTGCAGGGCGGATCGCTCGTATTTTATATGTCGGACCGGCCGTGATTATTTTATGCGAATCAGCATGCCGCGGTTCATGACCTTGGATTGGTCCTTTTTGCTGCGCGTGGAAAACCTGATGGTATCTTTGCCCACTTCGCGCAAATCGATTTCCACCGGGTCTTCGTCCATATCTTTTCGCAAAACAGCGGTGAACTTTTCATATTTTACCGCGCCTTTGCTTGTCACGGCATCGGGCCAGCGCTTGGTGTAGGTGCCGTCCGGATGGAAAGTGATCTGATAGGTTTGTGACTGGTATTTCTCGTCGAACGCAATGCGGTAACGGCCTTCGAGTTTGGTTTCCTGGAAAGGCAAAAGTGCCAGTGCTAAGAATGCGGTCAGTGTTTTCATCATCGTCGTTTGGTCAAATATACAAATTATGATTCGCCCAATCCGAGCTTGGACACCAGTTCGTCAATAAGCGGTGCCTGCGCGGGATTGAGTTTTGTTTTGGCCTGTTCTGCGGTAAACCAGCCTGCGCGGTCGATTTCCGGAAAACTTTGCATCGTTCCGGATCGTGGCGGCCATTCGACTGAAAAAGTATTGCACGTGATCGACGCGGCGTCAAATTCCATCTCTGTGGCCCATACCCAAATGTTTTTTCCGGACTTTTGCCTCACGGCCGAGAGCGCGATAAACGAACCCTGCGCGGTTTGACCGGTCTCTTCCCGGAATTCGCGAATGGCCGCATCCAAAGGATCTTCGTTTTCGATCTCGCCCTTGGCCACAGACCATGCGCCCGAATCTTTGCTGATCCAATACGGCCCGCCCGGATGTACGATAAAGAACATCGGGATGCCGTTGGTGACTTTATAAGGTAATATTCCCGCAGATTGTTTCATGCTGTTTAAAAAAGAGCCGCCTTGTGTAAAGCGGCTCTTTCTGTGCTGGCAATCATCCGGTAAACCGGGTTGAATTACTGTGCTTTGGAATTGTCCATTGACCCTGTAACATTCATGACAGCCAGACTGGATTTATGAAAAAAAAGTATTGGTTCTAAGGAACTTGTTACATCGTCCCGGAGGTCACTCCACTGGTGTTGGAATCATTTAACGTCGATGTGGTGTCCGGTTCGATCGTCATGGCTGTATCTGCGGGCGTAACCGATTCATCGGTTGTGGCATCTTTGTCCTTGCATCCGGTCAGGATCGCAAATGAAAACGAAACAACGGCAGCCGAGCCCAGGCGGAACATCTTTCTCATAGTTGGTGCTTTTAGTTTTACAAACTTAACCGCGATGGCAATGGTCCGTTTATATTATTTTTTTCAAAACTTCCAAAATTTCCATTTTCCGACATTTTTTAAGAATTGTAGTAAAAAGCGTGAAATTATATAAACAACTACTACATTTGTACAACAGGTCCGGAAAGTGATACCGTAATTTTACATTTGCTTAAAGATGTAGTTTTGGAGCCAAACGCCGATTTAGATTTTCGTCTCGTTTTCAGTGCGCACCCCGATGCCAGTGCCTTGGTTTTACCCGATGCGCCGCATTTTACCGTCGTTGCTTCCACCGATGCCTTTGCGTCGTTCGCCGGTACGGACAAAAGCAACATGATCGGGCAAAGTTTGTTCAAATATTTTCCCGACAATCCTTTAGCGCCACATTTATCTGACGATATCCGCGGGTCGCTCGAGCGTTGCATCGCCCAAAAGAGCAAAAGTGAATTATCGGTCCAACGCTACGATCTCTCCGATGCCGACGGTAATTTTCGCCAAATGTACTGGACGGTCACCCACACGCCCATTTTGTCGGACACCGGCCAAATCGCTTATATCATCCATACCGCCCAGGATGTGACCAGCCAGGTGCTGTCATCGGTAAAAGACCAAACCATTCGCACGCTGGAGTCGGCCAAACAATTATTCAATCAATCTACAGTGGCCATCCATATTTTCAAAGGCCCGGACCAGATTGTTGAAATGGCCAACGATGTGACGCTGCGTTACTGGAACCGCGATGCGTCGGTTATCGGCAAGCCGTTCTCGGAAATATTGCCGGAAATGGAAAGTCAGGCCTACGCCGATATCATCCGCAGCGTTTACCAAACCGGCCAAGCGTATCAGGCTTACGAAGCGCCCGTGGTATTCCTATCAGACGGCAAGCCCGTGACGCGCTATTTCAATTTTGTGCTGCAACCGTATTATGAAAGTCAATCCGCGCCGGCCGGCGTGATGGCCATGGCCAACGACGTCACTGAAATGGTCCTCGATAAAAAACGATTGCTTGAAAAGGAGCAAAGTCTTCAAATGGCTACGGAAATAGGCGACCTTGGAATTTTCAGCATCGATTTAAGAAGCAATACCGTCAGCTATTCGCCGCAAGTAATGAAATGGTTCGATGTCACGCGGCTCAATCTCCCGCTCGGAGAATTGCTCGCCAAAGTGCACCCGGACGATTTCGCGCTGGTCAATGGTACGCTGATGCGCATCGCCAGCGGACAATCCCCGAGGCACGATATCACTTTTCGCGTGCTGCATCCCAAAACAGCGGAAGTACAATACCTGCGCTCGATAGGACAGGTGCAGGAGCAGGACGGCGAATACGTGACGCTTTCCGGGATCATCCAGGACGTAACCCCGCTTGTGGTGTCGAGACAGGCCGTTGAGCAAAGCGCGCAGGAGTTGCGCAGCCTCATTGAGAGCGCCCCTTTCCCGATTGGCGTCTATACCGGCCGCGAAATGCGTATCGAAATGGTCAACCAGGCCATTCTCGATGTGTGGGGCCGCGACAAAAGCGTGCTCGGGAAGAAGTATGCCGAAGTGTTGACCGAACTCGAAGGCACCGGCATTTTCGAGCAACTGGACCATGTTTTTACGACCGGCGAGGCCTATCATGCGAGCAACCGCAAGGTAGAATTGTTGTCCGGTACTGATCTAAAGACATTCTATTTCAATTATAGTTTTACGCCGCTTTTTGATGCCGATGGCAAAATTTACGGGGTAATGAATACCGCTGCAGACGTAACAGATCTCAATGTGGCGCAAAAAGCCTTGGCCGAGAGCGAACGTAATTTCCGGACCATGATATTGCTTGCCCCTGTAGCCATGTGCCTGATGCGCGGACCGCAGCACGTAATCGAAATTGCCAACGATTCGATGATCGCATTGTGGGGCAAAGAAAAGTCATCGGTAATGGGCAAGCCGTATTTCGAGGCGCTTGCAGACACCCGTGGTCAGGGGTTGGAGGAGATGCTCAGCAACGTCTATCACACCGGGAACCGTTTTGTGGCACAGGAAAGCCCGCTTCGGTTTGAACGCCACGGACGCAATGAAGTGGCTTACCTCCATTTTGTATGCGAGCCGTACCGCGACGGCGACGGCAACATTACCGGCGTGCTCGGGATTGCCATCGAAGTGACGGACCAGGTTCTGGCACGGCGCCAAATTGAGGAAATCGTACGCGAACGCACCAAGGAACTCGCCGATGCCAACCAGCGTTTGCAAAGCTCGAACGCAGAACTCGAGCAGTTTGCGTATATCGCCTCGCACGATCTTCAGGAACCACTCCGCAAGATCAATATGTTTGCGGGGCTTTTGGGCAATGCGCTTGAAAATCCGGGCGAAAAAGTGCAGCGGCATCTGACCAATATAGGAATATCGGTGCAGCGCATGACCAACCTGATCCACGATATCCTGAGCTATTCGCAGCTTTCACGCAAGCATGAAGTGTTTCGTCCGACGAACCTTTCAGAGATTTTCCACGAGACCATGGCCGATTTTGACCTGATCGTCGAGGAGAAAAAAGGCAGCGTCACCGCCGATGACCTGCCCGTGATCGAAGCCATCCCGCTTCAAATGGTGCAGCTGTTCCACAACCTGATCTCCAATGCGCTCAAATACAGCCGTCCGGACATCGCTCCGCACATCGGCATTGCAAGTGAGGAGCTGACAGAGGACGAACGCGCTGAACTCGGCTTGCCGCAACTGGCGCATCCGTATTGCAAATTGGTATTTTCGGACAACGGCATCGGGTTCTCACCGGAGTATGAGTCCAAGATCTTCCATATTTTCCACCGCTTGCACGGCAAAGGCCAATACGAAGGAACGGGCATCGGATTGGCCATGTGCAAAAAAATCGTCGAGAACCACCACGGACTCATCTATGCGCGCGGCCAGGAAGGTCACGGCGCCACCTTTACAGTTGTGCTGCCGGTTCGTCAGCATTAACTTTTGCATCCCATCGCACGACGGCCAAATTATAGGTCCAAAGTAGCAAACCCTTTCTCTTTTCTTTTTCCGGATGCTAAAACCCTGTTAAAGCCGACTTACCGGCAATATTGAACTGCTGCGCAACGTTCTGTAAATAAACGCTTTGTTATGAAAAGAAAAATTTTTATCCTTGCTGTTGTTGCCGTCGCGATGCTCGAATCTTGTGCGTCGAACTGCGGCAACAAGAACTGGCGCACGGCCCGTTTCGTAGAACAGGCGCGCGAAATGCCTGCCGGGCAGGTAGTGGTCTAGTCTGGGGTGATCTGGCCTGCCGCAAAGTCGCTCCCCTGACGTGTTATGTTTGTATTAAAGTTATATTAAAGCGCTTATTACAAACAAGATAATTGTTATTTTTACGGGGATTTCGAATTGAAACGTTATCGAAATCGCAATAAAATCCAATCATTATGAAATTTTCTAAACTATTATTGGCCGGAATAGCGGGAGCGACGTTGGTGATCATTGCAAACAGGTTGATGCCGGCAGATCGGCAGCTGGCCTACGAAGAGGATCTCGATTTTGACACCGATTTCATTCCCGGATCCAAAAAGTTAAACCTCGATATCCCCGAACACATCGATCCAAGCTGGTTCCGCGCCCCGCAGCGCTTTGCGGAGGACACCGATGCGATGTTCATCTAAGGCCGGATTTTCCGGCTTTTTTTTGGCCGTCAGCTAAAGCGCATGCGCACATAAACGTGTTTGATCCCCTTTTTGTCAGACTCGCGTTCATCAATTTCAAGAATGTCGTTCATCGATTTGAGCATGGGTGTCAGTTTCGAAAATCCGTAATTGCGCGGATCGAATTCAGGTTTTTTGCGCGAAATCAAGCTTCCCACATCGCCCAGGAACGCCCATCCGTCGTCATCGCCCAAGGCTTCGATCGTGGATTCGATCAGCTCGATGGTTTTCAGGTCGATCGTATTGAGCGCTTTTTGCGGTGCGCGTTCGGTGGCTTTTTGCGTGGCCTTTTCCTTTGCCTTATTTTCGATGTCGGCCGCAACAGGTTCCGGTATTGAAATGCCTTGTACTTTCACCGATTTTTCGTCCGGTTTTTTGGGAGCCGGTTTTTTGCGCGGTTCTTTGGTTTGCGATTTCTGGTAACCATCCAGCACCTCGATAAAGATAAACCGGTCGCACGCCGCAATAAATGCACTCGGGGTTTTCTTTTCGCCAATCCCGATCACTTTCATGCCCGATTCGCGCAAACGCACCGCAAGTCGCGTAAAATCGGAGTCCGACGATACGATGCAAAATCCGTCGAGCTTGTCTGAATACAGCAAATCCATCGCATCGATGATCAGCGCCGAATCGGACGAATTCTTGCCGTAAGTATACGCATACTGCTGCACAGGCGTGATGGCATGTTCGGCAAGCACGTTTTTCCAGCCCGTGGCGTTCGGGCGCGTCCAGTCTGCATAGATGCGTTTGGTGGTGGGCGTGCCGTATTTGGCAATTTCTTCCATCATGCCTTTGACGTTGGAATACGGGACGTTATCGGCGTCGATCAGGACGGCAAGACGGAGTTCTTTGGTGTTTTGGGCCATTGGAAAATTATATTGTTGGGCGGTTGGGTTTGACTTTAAGTGCTTAGTTTTAATATCGGAATTTGGAATTTGGAATTTCAAAGTCACAAACCAAATATACAACAAATATGTTTGCCCGAACAACAGGGGCAGGTTAGTCCAGGCTCTCTAATTCGACAAATTCATATTCCGGCGAACATTCGAGCAACTGGCGCAAAACAGCTGCGTGGCCATTGCCGATGATGACCAGCAACCGGTCCTGGGGCGTCGAAATCTGCTGCAGTTTCCTGAAAATCCTCAGGTTGCGGTTGTACCACCATATCGACAAAATGTCTGCCCCGCGTGTATCGTCGAGTTTAAAATCCCCAATAAGATATGCGCCAAAAGTCAGCTCGTGGCTATTTCGCGAATTGGATCGTTTAAAATAATCCAGCAGCGGCAGCTGGCTTTGCAGCGATTCTTCATAGCGGTACCAGTTGGTCATCATGCCCGCATACGGATCATCACTTTTAAAGTCAAAATCCTTGAAAAATTTGTCAAAATACACGCTATCCATTTTGCTCAACTCCATGTCGTACGGGTTGGCGTCCACGCTGTAGAGCGTATCGATGCCCATTTCGTTGGCGATGCGCATGGCCAGTTGGTAGCGTTCGTCGCGTTTGTCACGCATTTGCCCTTTTTTGTACTGGCGGAGTTTAGCGGTCGCATTCCACTGCGGGAAGGCTTCGATCGCAATTTTGGTGGGCCTGAACCGCTTGATATAATCCACAAGTTGGGTTACCTGCGATTTTTTAGGTTCGAGAAGCACGTCAATTTTGTCCAATGCTGCCGTCTTGTGCGCATCAAGTCCGGGATAATCAAAGTGAAACGTGCCCACGACAAGTACCTGCGTTTTTTGTTTGGGAAAAAAATAGGAAGGTGATTTGGGCTGGCTTTGAACCGATAAGGCCCACAACAATAACAAATGGATCGATTTCATGATGGATGATTTAAAGGTTTGCAAATGCCGCAGGCATAAACGCAAAAGGACACAACCGCATTTCCTGCAGGTGAACGAAAGTGAAAGACCCGCGCGCATACAAAAAGTTACAGTCCGGCGATCACGGCAGTAATGCTGCATAACAAGTCCCGGACGAACCCGCACGGCGAGCGTCGTCGAAAACAAAAAAAACTTTGGAATAGTTATTTGGGCGTGTCGGCGAATGGACGAATAGTTGCTATAGTTACCAGGTGTCGCCGCCGCGCTGTACGCTGTAGTCCTCGCCCGTGGGCTGCGGGCTGCCGCTTCCATCGCTCACGCAAACCGGTAATACCGGCATCCGGGCCATCAGGGAAACGTCAGGATTTGATGAACTTTTTGCTCATGGTTCCGCCACTGGTTTTGAGTTGGACCACATACATTCCACAAGGCAATCCGGCCGTGCCGATCCGGTCAAAACTGCCTTCGATCTGTTGCACCACTTGCCCCATCGCGTTGAGGATTACCGCGCCAAAAACGGCAACACCACCCGAATCCACATACAATTGGTCCTGCACCGGATTGGGGAAAAGTGCCATGTGATTTGCGCCAAATGATTCAATCCCCAGCGTGTAATTCTGGTATACGGCCTGCCCCATGAGCGGGTGTGACAACACGAGCCGCAGTCCCTGGTCTTCAGGGAAGATCTCATAGGTCCCGGCGCTTTGCAAAAAATTGAAATACGCTGTTTCAAACTCAAAATGCGATTCAGGTTCACAAACCAGCAGCGTGGCCCCAAATGATCCGGTTTGCCAGAAAAAGGAATCCAATGTGGTAAAACTGCCAAAGAACCCGTTGCAGGCGCCGGTCCCGGAGAATTCCGCCGGGCCCGTAATGTGCAAATCACTCGTGATGGGCGGCTCGATCTGGCCTATTACAAAAACGGGCGACATATCGGTGGCCTGAAACCATCGCAAATGCCAGGTTTGGAATATATCCGGATTGGGTTCCTGCGCCAAACCCATAGCCGTACACAATAGCAGTAAAAGTAGTGTTGCAGTTTTCATAAGCCGCTCAAATAGAGATTTTCAGCACTAAATTAGTGTTTTTTTTACGCCCGACGCCAAAAAAAATAATTTACGTGATCTGCAGCGGCCGCCCCGGGAATCCGGTTTTTGAATGTAGCTAAAACCAATTGGAAAGCGCATGGCCTAGCCCCGATAGAGCCGGTATCCTTTTGCGCCGAAAGCATGAGGCGAAAAAGATAAAGGCGAAAGCGGGAACATGCTTCAAATAAAAAACATCTTGTGCAGTCAGCCATTATAAAAAGCGCGGAAAATCTTTTCCTGAAAACTTTTTAATCTTTATTTTTGCGGGCGAAAAGCCGCAACTAACTTCCGGCACAGACAACCATGGTCAAAGACTTATTCGAAAGAATACAAAACAATAAGGGCCCGTTGGGCAAGTGGGCTTCGCAGGCCGAAGGCTATTACGTGTTCCCGAAACTCGAGGGCGAACTCGGGCCGCGCATGCAATTCCACGGCAAAGAAATCCTGAACTGGAGCATCAATGATTACCTCGGGCTGGCCAACCATCCTGACGTGCGCCAGGCCGATGCTGAAGCAGCACGCGATTACGGCGCGGCCTACCCGATGGGTGCGCGCATGATGAGCGGCCACACCACGTTGCACGAGCAACTGCAAAACGAACTGGCTGCCTTCGTGGGCAAGGAAGCGGCATATTTGCTCAATTTTGGCTACCAGGGCATGGTTTCGACAATCGATGCGCTCGTGACCAAAAACGATGTCATTGTGTACGATGTGGATTCGCACGCCTGCATCATCGACGGCGTTCGCCTGCACATGGGCAAGCGTTTTACCTACAAGCACAACGATGTGGAAAGCATCGAGAAGAATTTGCAGCGCGCCACCAAAATGGCAGAAGAGAACGGCGGCGGCATTTTGCTGATCACCGAAGGCGTTTTTGGGATGCGCGGCCAGCAGGGCAAACTCCGCGAAATTGTCGAACTCAAGAAAAAATACAATTTCCGTCTGCTCGTGGACGATGCGCACGGATTCGGTACGCTTGGTAAAACAGGCGCCGGGGCAGGCGAGGAGCAAGGTTGCCAGGACGGCATCGATGTGTACTTTTCTACCTTTGCCAAATCGATGGCTTCGATAGGCGCATTTATTGCCGGCGACAAAGACATTATCGATTACCTTAAATACAATTTGCGTTCGCAGATGTTCGCCAAGTCATTGCCGATGATCTTCACCGCAGGGGCCTTGAAGCGCTTGCAGATGTTACGCACCATGCCGGAACTCAAAGACAAGTTATGGGAGAACGTCAATGCGTTGCAAAACGGGCTCAAAGACCGTGGGTTTGACATAGGCGATACCAATACGTGCGTCACGCCTGTTTATCTCAATGGATCGATCCCTGAAGCGATGATGCTCGTGAACGATTTGCGCGAGAATTACCATATTTTCCTGTCGATTGTCGTGTATCCGGTTATCCCTAAAGGCATTATCCTGTTGCGCATGATCCCGACGGCATCGCACACACTCACCGATATCAACGAAACGCTCGACGCATTCGAAGCCGTGCGCGAAAAGCTTACCAACGGAACGTATCTGAAAATTGCCTCAGAGAAAACCGTTGACGTAAGTGACGAGAAATAGTCTCTCGTTTGGAAAATAGCAATACGTAAAAAGCCACTTTTCAGTGGCTTTTTTCATACTGCGCTTCCGGGTCCGCTCGGGTCCATCGGGTCTGGTAAATCGCCCGGTTGATCCAGTGGGTCGGTGTTGCCCCAATCGGCAAGTTCTTCATCGTCGGTTTCCTCGTCGCGGTCGCGGTCAGGGTCGCCAAGATGGCTTCCTTGTGCGAAATAGGCGCGTTCGCCCGGATCGGTGCCAAAACCTTCTGTGTCTGCATTGGTGCGGTCCGGTGAGGCGTTGATGGGGTCTTCTTCATTGAAAAGCCATTCGTTGCCAGGGATGTCATTTCCCGTATTGCTGTGTTCCATGGTCGTAAAATTTAGTGCGGTGCACGGTTAATACACTAAAATTACGCGGCAAAGCGGCCTGCGGATTTATGCAGTTTATCGTAAAGTTTACGCGATTCCTATCGGATGAAAATTTTGTGATAGCTGGTTTGGAAATCTGATTCGACCGCTAGAACATAAATTCCTGCAGAAAGCGCGCTCACGTTTACTTTTGTGCTGTTGTTTTGCGTTTCGGCACGGATCGGAACGGATTGTCCGACGGCGTTGTGCATACGAACACCGCGAACGGTGTCTGTAGTGGTCACAAAAAGCCAATCGTGCGCCGGATTGGGATAGACGATGGCATCGGTCCGGTCAAATCCCTCAGCGCGCAATCCCAGATCGGGTTTGATGCGGCACAGCAGCGCACTGATATTTTCTCCCGATGCCTCGCGTGTAAGGCCGAGACACAATAGTTTGCCATCCGGAAGTACGCTCAATTGCAGGCCGCGGTTGGTCTCGGCGTTAAAATTGGTGGTCTGGACCGTTCCGTTTTCGCCAAAACTGGTGTCGGCGCTGCCATCGGGGTGCAGGCGCGTCAGCATCAGGTGGGATTGCGGATTTGGATACGGGTGTCCGGCTGTACCAGTGGCGAGCAGTTTTCCGTCCGGTTGTTCGGTAACGTAAAAAAAGTAATCGTTGCCGTTGAACAGTGTGGGCCGGACGGTTTGCCCCGCAATGCCAAACGAAAGGTCGGGGGCGCCACTGGCCTCGAACCGTGCCAGAACGGCTTTGGCACCCATGTAGCCGCCCGTTCCGCCCTCGTATTCCATCACGCCGGCCGCAATAATCTTATTGCCCAATACGCGCACCGAACTGAAATAGCCATACCCTGGCGCCGCGCCAAATGAACTCTGGACCACGCCGTTAGTACCAAAGCCGGTGTCTGGCGCGCCGTTGGCGTCAAAGCGCGAAAGCATCGCATGTTGCTGGTCTGCGGCGTTGTACGATGATCCTGCAATGAGCATTTTGCCGTCCTGCCATGTCGCGGCGAAAGGCAAATCGAACCGGTAGGCGGAAATATTCGCGATTTTTACGCCATTGGTGCCGAATGATGTATCAGGTGATCCGTCGGGGGAAAAACGCGAAAATCGGTACATGGTGTCGTGTCCGTCGTATTGGAAATCGATCACGGTAATGGCACCGCTTCCGGACACGAGCAATTTGCCCCACCCATTGGCCGGAGCGATGCCCGCCACGCCAAATGAATGGTCGAACGCGCCTGCCCCGTTGATACGCATTAAGGCGCCGCTTCCGTTTATTTTGGCCGATATCAGGATCCGGCCGTCAGTTTGCAGAAGCGCATCGGTCAGCAAAGAGTCGCCGTTGGGCCCGTTTGGGAAAATGAGGGTTCCATTGTCGCCAAAGGTCGTGTCGGGCGTTCCGTTGGCAAAATGTTTTGAAATAAACGCGCTTCGGTTGATCAGCGCGCCAAAATAGCTTTGGTCTGAATTGCCGGCAATCAGGAAGGTGCCATCGGGCAGCGGCAGCAGGATTTCAGCGCGCGTATTTTTGTCGCCTAGCGAAATGGTCAGGTGGCCGCCCGTGCCGAAATCGGGGTCAAAACCGCCATTTTGGGCCGTTGCATGCCAGTTTGGAATCAAAAAAAGGAAGCAGAGTAGTAATCGGATCATAACGTATGGTTTAGGATAGCCTTATGAAGATAACGCATTGTGGCAAAGGTTGCTTGATTTTTTATTTGTAGGCGAAGTGTATTTCGTATCTTTAAGCTAAAACCTGATATGAAAATAGTGATGATGATTTTTGTTGGCGTGTGGCTGGCTGCCTGTAAAAACGGCCCGGCCGAACCGTCTGTTGCAGGAGAGCCCGTACCCTTGCCAGCCGAATGTTACCTTGCGGTGTCGAACAAAGATACGATCCGGATCAAATGGGTCGCTTCAGGCGATAGCGTAAACGGCACAGTTGACTATCATTTTTTTGAAAAGGACCGCAATACGGGCACGCTGCGGGGCCGGTTCCACGGCGACACGCTGATCGGGGACTATGAATTTGACGCAGAGGGAACGCGGTCAGTACGGCAAGTGGCCTTTTTGAAACAAGGCAGCGCGTACCGCGAAGGTTACGGACCGATGCAAGAGCGCGGCGGCAGAATGGTCTTTTCCGATGCGCGTCAAATAACGTTCGACGGCAACGTGATCCTGAACAAAACCGATTGCCCGGATTAGATTTCGTCCAGGTACTTGATAAAGGTCGCGCGTCGCTTGTGGACTTTGGCATCGAAGTTTTTCCACAAGTTGTGGATCGAGTGGTTTTCTTCGAGCTCGGGTGTGCGGATACAGATCTTGACGCCATTGGCCTTAAAACTTTCGAAAAATTCGCTGATGATCACGGCCGTGACGCCTTTGTTCTGGTATTCGGGCAATACGCCGATGAGGTAGAACAGTACTTCATCGGTGTGTTTTTGTGCCCATAACAAATGGAACCAGCCAAAGGGGAATAATTTTCCGTTGGCTTTTTTGAGCGCCTCTGAAAGCGACGGCATCACGATGCAGAACGCAATGACTTTGCCGTTGGCGTCTTCTACGAATTTGATGTAATCGGGGTTGATCAGTTTGATGTACTTTTTCTTGAAATACGCAATTTGCCGGTCTGAAACGGCCACAAATGACGATAACCGCGCGTAGGCCGTGTTGAAAATGTCGAACAAAGCGTCCACGTACGGCATCACTGATCTGGAATCTTTGAAATTCACGATTTTGAGTCCGTAGCGTTTTCTGATCAGTGCATCGGCTTTGCGGATGGGCGCGATCATTTCTTCTGTCGGGAGTGGAAAGCGGCTTTCGATCCATTCTTTTTCCATCTTGAATCCGAGCTTTTCAAAATGGGTCACGTAATACGGATAGTTGTACCACGTGATCATCGTGCCCACCTGGTCATATCCCATGGTCAGCGCGCCGGTTTTGTCGAGGTTGGAAAATCCCATCGGGCCTTCGACGTTTTCGAGTTGGTGTGCGCGCGCGAGTTCAAACGCTTTTTCAAGCAGCGCGCGGGTTACTTCTATATCGTCAATGACGTCGAACCAGCCAAAGCGCACTTTTCGTTTGCCCAGCTCGTTGACCTCGGCCCAATTGATGATCACAGCCGTGCGCCCCACCATTTCGCCGTTTTGAAACGCGAGGTAAAAGTAGGCTTCAGCATTGTCGAAAGCAGGGTTTTTGTCGCGATCGAACGTTTCGAGTTCGTCGGAAATCAGCGGCGGGATCCAGTTCGGGTTGTTTTGGTACAGCTTGAACGGGAATTTGACAAAGGCTTTCATGTCGCTTTTGGCGCGCGCTTCTTTAATGGTAATCATGAGTGGTTTGGATTGATCGATATTGAATTGAGTTATCGGGACATGACCGGACGCGGGTAAACTTTAACAAAAAGTACAGATTTTCTGTAATCCGGTTTCAAAAAAATTGTTGGGATATACTTCCAATGCCCGCCTCCCTAAAGCGAAGCTATCATTTTT
>JAEWLN010000185.1 GCA_023457535.1 Bacteroidota bacterium | reverse complement strand
TCCCTGACCTGCTCGAGGGTCAGTTTGGTAGCATCAACGTCTTTGCTGAGTTCGATTTTGATCTTCCCTTTGGTGATGACCGATCGCCCCCAACGCGCTTTCTCAATTACAATTCCCTCGTCATCCCATCGCTGCAACACCTTGTCGATTTCCTTTTGCAGTTTTTCCTCGATCAGCGTTTCTACGTCCGATTGCGACAAATTGTCGAAATTATACTTTTTGCTCACGTTGATAAACAACCCGTTCCATTTCAAGAACGGCCCGAATCTACCGACGCCTTTCTGGACACCGTGGCCCTGGTAAGTTGCGATCGGCGCATCGGCTTTCAGTTTTTCATCGATCAGTTCATGCGCGCGTACGGTCGTTACATCAAGCGGGTCCTCGCCTTTCGGGAGCGAAATAAACGTACTGCCAAAACGGATGTACGGCCCGAATCGCCCGTTGTTGACTTCGATTTCTTCACCTTTGTACGTCCCGAGATTTTTAGGGAGCAAAAATAAATTGAGTGCTTCTTCGAGTGTAATGGTGCCGATATTCTGATCCTGACGCAGGCTCGCAAAGATTTTGTTTTCATCGTCGGCATCCCCGATTTGCGCCATCGGACCAAATTTGCCCAAGCGTACACTGACCGGTTTGCCCGTTTTTGGATCCTGACCAAGGATGCGTTCGCCGCTTTCGCGCTCTGCATTGGCTTCGACTTCTTTTACATTCGGATGGAAATGCGCATAGAATTCCTTCATCATGCTGGCCCAATTGCGGTTTCCTTCAGCAATTTCGTCGAAATCCTGCTCGACTTTGGCCGTAAAATTATAATCGAGAATGCTTTCGAAATTTTTGACCAGAAAGTCTGTTACGATGGAACCGATGTCTGTGGGAACCAGTTTTCCTTTATCCGATCCGGTAGTTTCAGTAAGTGTTTTCTCACCAACTTTGCCCGATTCGAGCGTCAGTTGCGTATAGTTGCGCTCCTGTCCTTCCAGCGTGCCTTTTTCAACATAATTGCGGTTGATGATCGTTGAAATTGTCGGGGCATACGTTGACGGCCGCCCGATACCGAGCTCCTCGAGTTTCTTGACCAGCGCCGCTTCCGTATAACGCGCCGCCGGACGCGAATAGCGCTCGGTTGCTGTGATGTAGTTGTTGTGAAGCGTCTCGCCCGCTTTCATCGCCGGAAGCATGCCCTCTTGTTCTTCCTCATCGTCGTCGCTGCCTTCGAGGTACACTTTCAAAAACCCTTCAAAAAGCAGGACTTCCCCCGTCGCCGAAAACAGTTCACTATGGTTGTTTGCTTCGATTTTAACGTTGGTGCGTTCGAGTTCGGCATCAGACATCTGGGAAGCCAGCGTGCGTTTCCAGATCAGATCGTACAAACGCGCCTGGTCGCGCTCCACGTTTACCGAATGACGCGACATATCAGTCGGACGAATCGCCTCGTGCGCTTCCTGTGCGCCTTTGGATTTGGTCACAAAGTTGCGCGGTTTGGAAAACTCCTTGCCGTAAGACCGCGTAATTTCATCCTGCGCCGCTTTCATCGCTTCCGCAGACAGGTTGACACTGTCGGTTCTCATATAAGTGATGAGTCCCGCTTCGTACAAGCGCTGGGCGAGCTGCATCGTTATTCCTACCGGAAGGTACAGTTTTCGCGCGGCCTCCTGTTGCAGTGTTGACGTGGTGAACGGCGCGGCCGGTGATTTTTTGGTCGGCTTGGTTTCAAGGTCCGACACCTTATATATAGAACCGATGTTCTTTTGCAGGAATTCTTCAGCCTGTTTCTTTGTCGCAAAACTTTTTGGCAGACGCGCTTTGAACGCCTTGCCCGATTGATTCGTGAATTCGGCCACGACAGAATAAGTTGCAACGGGCTTGAAATCCTGAATTTCGCGTTCGCGCTCCACGATCAGCCGCACCGCAACCGATTGCACGCGACCGGCAGAGAGTCCGCTTTTGATCTTGCGCCACAAAACCGGCGACAGCTCATAGCCTACCAATCGGTCCAGAACACGCCTGGCCTGCTGCGCATTGACCAGATCGTAATTGATCTCGCGCGGATTGTCGATCGCCTTGAGGATCGCCGATTTGGTGATTTCGTGAAAAACGATGCGCTTGGTTTTCTTTTTATCAAGTTTGAGCTCTTCGGCCAAATGCCACGAAATGGCCTCTCCTTCGCGGTCCTCATCGGAAGCCAGCCATACGGTTTCGGCGTTTTTCGAAAGCGTTTTCAGTTTGCTCACGAGCGCTTTTTTATCGGGGGACACTTCATAGCGCGGCGCAAAACCGTTCTCGACATCCACCCCGATCTCTTTTGATGGCAAATCGGCTATATGCCCGTAACTCGACTCGACCTGAAAGTCGCTGCCGAGGAATTTCTCTATCGTCTTGGCCTTCGCAGGCGACTCCACTATCACTAAATTCTTTGCCATTTGCTTTTTGATTTTGTCGCAAAAGTATGGATTTTTTTTAAAGTCGGTTTTTATTTTGACCAAGGCCCGCATTGCCACAGCAAAAGTTTGTTAATTGAAACTGCCATCTTGTCAGATTTTGATTTTAAATCTTATCTTTGCGCACTGATAACCACGCATACGGCAATGGAAAAGATTATTGAAGAAAATAAACAAGGTGAAAGCCTTGTATTGGATTACAATCCTGAAAACAAAAAGAAACTTTTTATAGAAAGTTACGGCTGCGCGATGAATTTTTCAGACAGCGAGGTCGTCGCTTCCATCCTGGCTACCAACGGCTACAATACCACCTCTGTTTTGGAAGAAGCCGATTTGGTGCTGGTCAACACCTGTTCCATACGCGACAAAGCCGAACAAACCGTACGCAAACGGCTCGAAAAATACAATGCGGTCAAACGCAAGCAAAATCCTACCATGAAAGTAGGCGTATTGGGTTGCATGGCCGAACGGCTCAAGGAAAAATTTCTCGATGAGGAGAAAATCGTCGATCTGGTCGTTGGGCCCGACGCGTACAAAGATTTGCCGAATTTGCTCAAAGAAGTGGAGGACGGGCGCGACGCGATTAACGTAATTTTGTCGAAGGAAGAGACCTACGGCGATATCGCACCGGTGCGTTTGGGCAGCAACGGCGTATCGGCATTTGTGTCGATCACACGCGGTTGCGACAACATGTGTACGTTTTGCGTGGTGCCATTTACCCGCGGGCGCGAGCGTAGCCGGGAGCCGCAAAGCATCATGGACGAGATTGCCCAACTATACAACAAGGGTTACAAAGAAGTCACGCTGCTTGGCCAGAATGTAGACAGTTATTTGTGGTACGGCGGCGGGCTCAAAAAAGATTTTGTAAAGGCCACCGATATGCAGCGCGCCACGGCAGTAGATTTTGCGCAATTGCTCGAAATGGCCGCGGTTGCGTTTCCAAAAATGCGCATCCGCTTTTCAACCTCGAATCCGCAGGACATGCACGAACAAGTGCTGCACGTGATCGCCAAACATGCCAATGTGTGCAAACACATCCATTTGCCGGTGCAATCGGGCAGCGACAGGATTTTGAGGGAAATGAACCGACAGCACACGCGCCAGGAGTACATGCACCTGATCGACAAAGTTTATTCGATCATCCCCGGCTGTGCGCTGACCCAGGACATGATTGCAGGCTTCCCGACCGAAACCGAGCAAGACCACCAGGACACGCTCAGTTTGATGGAATATGTCAAATACGATTTTGGCTACATGTATGCGTATTCCGAACGCCCGGGAACGCTTGCCGGGCGTAAAATGAAGGACGATGTCCCGGAAGAGACCAAAATCCGCAGGTTGATGGAGATCGTAAGTTTGCAACGCGAGCACAGTTTGCTCCGGAGCAAGGAATACATCGGGCAAACCGTGGAGGTGCTGATCGACAAAACGTCCAAAAAATCCGAAGCCGATTTCTCAGGCCGCAACACGCAGAACGTCACCGTGGTTTTTCCGCGCGAAAATTACAAGATCGGCGACTTTGTCAACGTAAAAATCACCGACTGCACGAGCGGCACGTTAATAGGTCATGCTGTCGGATATTCAGACATGAACTAAATTATTAATCGTCGGAGCCTGCTGCAGCATTCTTTCGACTTTCAGACTTTCAACTTTCGACTACATATGGAATCAGTACAAGCCATCAAGCAACGTTTTGAAATCATCGGCAACGACCCCAAACTCAACCGCGCGGTCGAAAAAGCGATTCAGGTCGCACCCACCGATATTTCTGTGCTCGTCGTGGGGGAAAGCGGCGTGGGTAAGGAAAGTATTCCCAAAATCATTCATTCGCTCTCGCATCGCAAGCACGGAAAATACATTGCGGTGAACTGCGGCGCGATTCCTGAAGGGACAATCGACTCCGAATTGTTCGGACACGAAAAAGGCGCTTTTACGGGAGCAACCGGTACGCGTGAAGGCTATTTTGAAGTGGCCAGCGGCGGTACGATTTTCCTTGACGAAGTAGGCGAATTGCCGCTGACCACTCAGGTGCGTTTACTCCGCGTGCTCGAAAACGGCGAGTTCATCAAAGTCGGTTCGTCACAGGTTCAAAAAACCAATGTGCGTATTGTGGCTGCGACCAATGTCAATATGTTCGACGCGATCCAGAAAGGCAAATTCCGCGAGGATCTTTATTACCGGTTGAGCACCGTGGAAATCAACCTGCCCCCGCTGCGCGAACGCAAGGACGACATCCATCTGCTGTTTCGAAAATTTGCATCGGACTTTGCGCACAAATACAAAATGCCGCCGCTACGGCTCGACGAGCAGGCCGTGGGCGTACTGCAAAAATTCCGTTGGGGCGGCAACATCCGCCAGCTGCGCAATGTGGCCGAGCAATTGTCTGTTCTGGAGACCAACCGCGATATCTCGGCGGCGACATTGCAGGGTTATCTGCCGCAGGAAGGAACGAATTTGCCGTCGGTAATTTCCGACAAGAAATCTGAAAGCGACTTTGCGACCGAGCGCGACATTTTGTACCGCGTTTTGTTCGACATGAAAAGCGATTTGAACGATCTGAAGAAACTGACGCTCGAGCTGATGAAGAACGGCGCATCCAAAGTACAGGAGACCAGTCCGCACCTGATCCGGAAAATATACGGGTCGGACGACAGCGAAATTGACTTTGTGCCACATGAACTGTCGGTACTTTCATCGAATCAAAAGGCGGTAATCGAAACCGCGGGCGATCAGGAAGAAGATTACTCGTTCGCCGAAACAATCGAGGAAGAGGAAACGCTGCGGCTCGAACAAAAGGAAATCGAGATGATCAAAAAGTCGCTCGAGAAAAACAAGGGCAAACGGAAAGCGGCCGCCGAGGAGCTGGGCATTTCTGAACGGACGTTGTATCGGAAAATCAAACAATTTGATTTGTAAGCAAGCGTGTAAAATTTGGTTTACCGATTTTAAGAACAGCGCGTTTTACGGGCCGCCGCGACATTGCAAACCGCGTATGGAAATGTCGTCCGAATGAAATCGGAAAAAAAACCAACTGATTTTTAGTGTTTTAGCGTTGGTTTTAGGTTTTTTTATTACATTTATCGGTACTAACACCCACTCCGATGAAAAATCTATACCTCTTTCTGTTTGCGGCTTTCCTATTGATGAGCTGCTCCGATGACCACTCATGGAATTCTTCGACAGGCAATCCTGAAGATGCCAACACCAGCCGGATAGGTTACAACAATGGTTCGACGCGTTTGCTGCCGAATCCTGAACTTTTGCAAAAGGTGATCAATGCACCTGGTACGGCCGCAGAGCGCCATTTGAATTTCTATCCTAACGGGATGCTCAAAAACATTACCAACGCAGCCGGAACCGTTCTGGAACATTTCACTTACAGCAATGGAAACCTGACCAGCTGCTTTTCCGGCGGCGCCACCCACACCTTTACTTACGATGCCAACAACCGCATTACAACAGTAGACGGTTACCCAACCACCTATAATGCCGCAACCGGTACTTATACTTTCACGTTTGAAGTTCCGGACCAGGAAGATTTATACGATTACCAGCATCGGGCAGAAATTACCGTCAACGCCGACGGCTACTTGGTTTTAAAGAAAAATTTCTTTGATCTCCACAATGAATATCATTACGTGGCGGCCGTAGCGAGCTACCAAAACGGCAACCTGATGGGATTTGGCCTGAACGGTAGCGAAGTGGGCGGTAACTACGAATTTGAAAATACGGCCAATCCGCTCAAGCTTGCAATGGCTGCTGCCTCGCGCGCAATGGCGTTGGTGAACCCGGAAAACAGATATGGTGCGCTTTGGATCAACGCAGAGTACACTTCCGACAATAATATTTCCGGCCGGGCCTATCAAGCCGAAGATCCGGAAACCAGTGACGTGACCTATACTTATAATAGCGCCGGACTGCCCGCAGCCCAGACTACCCAAAATTATTACAATGGCGCGCCCGATGGTTTGCCGTATACTTCGCGCCTTTATTATTATCAGGGCGACGCAATTCCATGAAGCAAACCGGATTCCTTGGTTCGTCAACACGGCAATAAGTAAAATGCTATTGCATAAATTCCTACTTTTGCATTTTACAATCGTATGAGAATCCAGCAATATCTTATTTTAGTATGTGCAGCGGTCTTTTTAGGCAGTTGCTCGGTCTATAACTTTACCGGTACCGGAAAAATCGACGCCGAAACGGTCCAGGTCAATTATTTTTTAAACAACGCGCCCATTGTCGAACCCGGACTCGACCGCACCTTTACGCTTAAACTGCGCGACCTGATCCAGAACCAGACCAATCTGAATCTGGTCAACAACAACGGAGATCTCGTATATGAAGGCGAAATTGTCGACTACCGCGTCAGCCCGATGACGGCTACGGCAGACCAGCGCGCGTCCCAAAACCGGCTCACAATTGCTGTAAACGTGCGTTTTTCGAACAAGAAAAAAGAATCCGACGATTTTGAAAAGCGCTTTTCCTTTTTCTACGATTTCCCGGCAGAATCACAGCTCGTGGGAGCGACACTCAATACGGCCGTAGACGAAATTTTCGAGCGCATCACACAGGATGTATTCAACGAATCGCTCGCCAAATGGTAAATTTTGAATTGGCGAAGTTTATTCGTTAATTTGTTTTCCAAACAAGACCCATACCTTGAACATTACAGAATACATCTACCTGCTCAACAAACCGGAAGCCATCCATGAGAAGCAAACGGCGGTATTGGAGAAAATTGTTCAGGAATTCCCGTACTTTCAAAGCGCACGGGCGCTCTACCTCAAAGGACTTTACAACCAGAATAGTTTCAAATACAATTATGTACTTAAAGTGACGGCGGCGCATACGGGCGATCGCAGTATTTTGTTCGATTTCATCACCTCCGACACTTTTACATCCGTACATAAAGGTTTGCTCGAGCAAAAGCTCTCCGAAATTGACTCCATTGCCGTAACCGACAGCGAAATCGTCGAGCCGCGTCTGGAAACACGCTCCAACTCGATCGAACAATCGATTTTGTCATCGATTGAAAAAGCCGGGCAGGAAAACGCATCGTTGGATGTTCCGGCGGAAATTGCATCCGAGATTGAACCCGACGTGACCAAAGAAGTGCTTGCTGAATTGGATCCGACGCAAATCGAAGTGGTTGAAACGTTTGAAATCGACGCCCCGGCAGACATTATTTTTGAACCTGTTGAAGATCCGGCGCCGCAGAAATCCGCCACAGCCGATACATCTGCGTTATCGGAATCGCCCCTGACGGCGCAAACAGCACAAAATCTCGAACTGGGCAAACCGCTTGAATTTGGTCGCGGCGAACGACATTCGTTCCAGGAATGGCTGCAGCTTTCGCGATTTCAGCCTATCGACCGCAGCAAGCCTGAACCTGTCGAAAGCCAAGGCGTTGAAGATGCGCCCGACGACCTCTCAGATTCCGATCCTGAGAAGCAAAAAAAAAACGAGTTGATTGAACGGTTCATCCAAACCAGCCCCCGGATTCCACCGGTCAAACACGATACACCACCGCCACCTAGTGTGATCGTAGAACCGAGCATGGCCGACAAATCCTTTTTGATGACCGAGACCCTGGCGCGCGTTTACCTCGAACAAAAGAAGTACAGCAAGGCGATTCAGGCTTATGAAATTTTAATTTTGAAATATCCGGAAAAAAGTAGTTTCTTTGCAGACCGAATTTTAGATATCAAGAATTTACAACAAAATAACAAGTAGACAAAATGAGCACTTTTTCAATTTTCTTAGTTTTAATCACGATCGTGTGTTTCCTGCTGATCATCGTCATTATGGTTCAGAACCCAAAAGGTGGCGGACTGTCCTCATCCCTGGGCGGATCGCAAATGTTGGGTGGTGTTCAGAAGACGACCGACTTCCTTGACAAAAGTACCTGGACGCTGGGCACGATTCTGATCGTACTGATTATGTTGTCGAGCCTGAGCTTTGGAAGCGCCCTGGGTGACAGCGATTCTAAGATTATTGACAACGTTCCTGCTGCCGCACCAGCTGCCAAAACAGAAACACCTGCTGCTCAGACACCGGCTGCCACTACGCCCGACGCGCAGGCCGCACCGGCTACTGAAGCGCCGGCTGCCGAATAAAAATTACGCAAAACCACAACAAAATGCCAGCTTGTCACCAACGCTGGCATTTTTTTTACCAAATTGTCAGTTTTTGCGCGTTGGCACAATTTTCGAAAAACGCGCAACCGAAAATCACTTAATCAAAATAGTATTATTATGGCATTAAACATTAAACCGCTATCAGACCGTGTTTTAATTGAGCCTGTTGCCGCCGAAACGCAAACTGCATCAGGTATTTTTATTCCCGACACTGCCAAAGAGAAGCCTCAGAAAGGCACCGTGATGGCAGTAGGTAACGGTACCAAAGACCATACGATGACCGTCAAGGTGGGCGATACCGTATTGTATGGAAAATACGCCGGCACCGAGCTCAAATTGGAAGGTAAAGATTACCTGATCATGCGCGAAGACGACATTCTCGCAATCATTTAACCCACGATCAATCGATTCAAACAATTTAAAGTTTCAACACAAAAAGTATGGCAAAAGATATCAAATTTGACATTGAAGCGCGCGACGGCCTCAAACGAGGTGTTGACGCATTGGCCAATGCCGTAAAAGTAACGCTTGGCCCTAAAGGCCGCAATGTGATCATCGGCAAATCATTCGGCGCACCGAACGTAACCAAAGACGGCGTAACGGTGGCCAAAGAAATTGAACTCAAAGACGCCCTGGAAAACATGGGCGCGCAAATGGTCAAGGAGGTAGCATCCAAGACCAACGACCTGGCCGGCGACGGAACTACGACTGCAACGGTTCTTGCGCAGGCAATCGTCAAAGAAGGACTTAAGAACGTAGCTGCAGGCGCCAATCCGATGGACCTCAAGCGCGGCATCGACAAAGCGGTGGAAGCCATCGTGAGCGAACTCAACAGCCAGTCGCAGGAAGTGGGCAGCTCGTCCGAAAAAATCAAACAAGTGGCTTCGATTTCCGCCAACAACGACGAGACCATCGGTGAACTCATCGCCACGGCATTCGCAAAGGTCGGAAAAGAAGGCGTCATTACCGTTGAAGAGGCGAAAGGCACGGAAACCTATGTGGATGTTGTCGAAGGAATGCAGTTCGACCGCGGTTATCTGTCGGCGTATTTCGTGACCAACACCGATAAAATGGAAGTAGAGCTCGAAAGACCTTACATTTTATTGTACGACAAAAAAGTATCATCACTCAAAGAACTGTTGCCGGTGCTTGAGCCGGTTGCGCAATCAGGCAAACCGCTGTTGATCATCGCAGAAGACGTGGACGGCGAGGCTTTGTCGACCCTCGTAGTGAACAAATTGCGCGGCGCACTCAAAATCGCTGCCGTCAAAGCGCCTGGATTTGGCGATCGCAGAAAAGCGATGCTCGAAGATATTGCCATTTTGACCGGCGGAACCGTTATTTCTGAAGAAAGCGGATATTCGCTCGAAAACGCAACGCTCGAGATGCTTGGAACGGCGGAAAAAGTGACGATCGACAAAGACAACACAACACTTGTAAATGGTGCCGGCGCTGCAGAAAATATTCAATTGCGCGTCAACCAGATCAAATCGCAAATGGAAAGCACCACGTCAGATTATGACCGCGAAAAACTTCAGGAACGCCTGGCCAAACTTGCCGGCGGTGTGGCTGTACTTTATGTGGGCGCTGCATCTGAGGTGGAAATGAAAGAGAAAAAAGACCGCGTAGACGACGCTTTGCACGCCACACGTGCGGCTGTGGAAGAAGGCATCGTTGCAGGAGGCGGTGTGGCTTTGCTGCGCGCCAAATCCGTATTGGGTTCGATCAAGGCAGACAACGCCGACGAAGCCACCGGAATCCAAATCGTATCGCGTGCCGTTGAAGCACCTTTGCGTACGATTGTCGAAAACTCCGGACTCGAAGGATCTGTAGTGGTTGCCAAAGTAGCCGAGGGCGAAAAAGACTTCGGATACAACGCCAAAACCGACGAGTATGTCGACATGCTCAAAGCGGGCATTATCGACCCTAAAAAGGTTACGCGTGTGGCCCTGGAAAACGCCGCATCGGTATCGGGCATGATCCTGACGACAGAATGCGCGCTTGTAGACATCAAAGAAGACGCTCCTGCCGGCGGAATGCCAATGGGCGGCGGAATGCCGGGGATGATGTAATTCCTGGATGATATAGTTTGCAGAATCCCGTCGGAAGGCGGGATTTTTTTGTATCCGGATCGTTGAAGCAGGAATGCTATAAGTCAAACCACAGGTGCATCGGGCGTGATGTCAATGCAGTCCGAGCGTTTGGCCGTTGCAGATACAACGTTTGAAAATGCCGGAAAGAAGGGTACTAAAGAGCGCGGATCTTTTATCGGATGCCGGCCGTCATCACCGATCCAAAGAAGGTTCAGGTCCCGAATCCAACCGCCACTAAAACTCGGCGGTCATAGAAGGATTGAACACGGGCGAAATGTTTCCAACAGGCCGCGACGAAATCCGCAACAGCGTTCCAAAAAAAAATCCGTTAGCGTTGGCCAACGGATTTTGTATTAAACCACGGTTTCTTTTGGTTTTTTGAGCAATTTTATCACCACAGGCAATGTCGACAACAGGATGATGATAATGATGATGTATTCGATGTAGTGCTTGAGGTCGATCCCGAATTTGTCGAGAAACAATCCATACAAATAATGTCCGGCGAAAACCAGCGTAAAGGACCACAGGATCGAACTTAGAATATTATAGAACATGAATTTCTTTTTGTCCATCGTCACGATACCGGCGATAATGGGCGCGAAAGTCCTGAAAATGGGTAGAAAACGCGCAAAAATAATAGCCTTGCCGCCGTATCGTTCAAAGAAATCCTTGGATTGCAACAGGTATTTTTTCTTGAACCAGAAACTGTCTTCTTTCTTGAACAGATAATATCCGCTCTTGGCACCAAACCAATACCCGACCATATTACCGAGCACTCCCGCGACGGCAATGATCGTGGCAAGCAACGTCACATTGGCCAGATCGCTCGGGATGATAAATACATTCTCGATCAGATCGCGGCTGTAGATCCCCGACAAAAACAACAAACTGTCACCCGGGAGGAAAAATCCCGCAAACAAACCCGTCTCGGCAAAAACGATGAACGCAACAATGTATAAGCCCCATTCGATCCCCCCGATTTTAAGGGTGATATAGAATTCGGGATTGAGTAATTGGGTCCATTCGAAATTGTCCATAGGGTATTATTTTTTTGAGCGTGTGAAAGTAATCATTATTTGCGCAAACCGCAATTTCTCAAGTAACTTTTAGGTTTTCTTAACGCTTGCGCAAACCGCACCCATATTGCCATTACGGCTTTCGCTCATACAAACAACAATGGTGGAGATTTTCGTAAACTTCGTCCGCGGACCTGACTTCATCGGTATCATGCCCTACTTTGGCAATCGCGACCTTTACCTCTTTGACCGATGCCTTTTCTTCGTTCAGGATGATATTGAGCTGATGCGTCCCGACATCCCACAGCGCCATTTTGACGCCCGGCACAGAATAGGCCGCCTTTTCAATTCGCTTTTTGCATTGGTCGCAATTGCCATTGACCTCAAAGGTGTACTTGGCATTCTTGTTCTTTTGTTGCGCCTGCGCCGAAAATCCGATGACGGCCACAAGCAGTAAAATGAAAGTTCTCATAATCTATTTTTTTATTTGATTTTAAACCGCAACCCCGCATAATACATTTGCCCAAAAACGGGTCCATAAACGATCGAGCTGTCAAAAGTATTCCCAAACGGATTGTCGGCACCCAAAATGGCGTTGGCCTGCTTGTAATTCCCGATGTTTTCGCCTCCTGCATACATTTCGAACGTCGAGGAAAACGTACGCGTAATCTGGGCATTAAACAACGAGAACGGCTTGGAGAAATCAGGCAGTTGGTATGGCGCCGGATTGGTTCCCGTAAATGGCAACTGCTGGGCGCCCATCCAATTGTACGTAAAATCGAACTTCCAACGCCGGCCGTTGTCGTCTATGTGCGTCGCATACTCCAGATTGGCAAAAAAACGGTGTTTGGCCTGCAACGGACGTTGGGCCGATCCGCTGATAAAGTCCGTGCGGATGTCGTAAAATTTATACGCTGTGCGTACATTCAAATGGTGCCACGGCTCGATATTGAAATCAACCTGCACACTGTTGGCGAACGATTGGCCGTCGAGGTTGTAGAACAAGGCCTGTTGCGGCGAGGCGTACCAATCCACGACGGCCTGGTTTTGAAAATCCGTGCGGTACACGTCAAAGCCCGCATCGGCGCTCATGCCCAACATTTTGAATTGCTGGTTGAAACTGATCCCGTAATTCCATGCGATTTCGGCGTCGAGCCCGTAAATATCGCCGGAGGTATCGAGAATCGACAGCGTCCGTCCCGTGGCGAACACCTGCTGATTTTCGGCAAAAATATTGGCTGCGCGTTTACCTCTTCCGGCCGAGGCGCGCAAGGTTCCTTTTTCCCACGGATTGTACCGCAAGTGCACACGCGGCGTCGCAAAAATGCCCAAACGGTTGTGGTTGTCGAGGCGACCGCCCGCAATCAGACTGAAATTGTCGTTGTTGTCGTAGGTATACTCGAAAAATGCCCCTATATTATTGTCGGTCCGGTCAAAATGCCGATCGACACCGGGCACGAACATAAATTCGTTATACCGGTCATAGCTGAAGTTCAAACCCGTTGCAAATTTATGCATCGTATTGCTGATGATTGAGTTGAAAATCAGATTCGAATAATAGCTTTGCTGGCGGATGTTGTACACGTTGAATCCATAATACGATTGCTGATCGTGATTGCTCATCGCGGTTTGGAAACCCACGCTCTGGTAGGGCGCGTCTGGAAAAACATACCCGATTTTGGCCGACGCATCAAAACGCTCGGTATGGATCTCCGATCCCCAGTGGTTGGTGGTGAATTTGTCGGTTTTGGGATTGAAATCGACCATGCCGGTTTGCTTTTCATCGTCCATGTAGCGAAAATTGATAAAACTGACCCAACCCTTTTCCGCATCGGCAAACTGCCAGCGGTTCATCACATTGATTTGCTTTCCGAGCGGATTGTCGAGAAAATGATCGTGGTTCATATCGTTCTTGGACAACCGCGTATTGGTATGCAAAAACAGCGATGTGGCCCATTTGTCCGACAGTTTGCGATTAAAATGTGCATTGCCTTCAAACCGCGAATCGGTCGATCCGTATAAATTGAGGAAGAACGGGATGTCGTGCATGGGCTTGAGCAGTTCAGTGTTGATCTGGCCAGAAATACTTTCAAAACCATTTACGACCGATCCCGCGCCCTTGGTGATTTGAATGCTTTCCACCCATGTCCCGGGCGTAAAAGTCATCCCATAAGCCTGCGACGCGCCGCGTACTGATGGAATGTTTTCCTCTGCGATCATCAGATAAGGACTTGTAAGCCCGAGCATTTTAATTTGTTTGGTTCCTGTGAGCGCATCGGAGAAATTAACGTCGATCGACGGATTGGTCTCGAAACTTTCAGCCAGGTTACAGCACGCGGCCTTGAGCAGCTCGCGGCTCGTCATCACATGCGTATTGGCCGTGACGGTAGATGATTTTTTGATGCTTTTGCGCGATCCTTCGATGACCACGCCTTGTAGCGTATCTTTTTTGGTGTCTTCCTGCGCGCCCGCATAAAGCGAAACCAGCAGCAAAAGCACCGTCGTTTTTTTAAACATGATTTGATTTTTAATGTTTGTAATCAGCAAGGTCCAAAGACGGTTACAACATCAAAAATCTAGGCGTAGAAAATATATTGGGAATAGAGCTGGTACAGCGGCGGCGCGTGGGCCTCGCAGTAATACGTGTCAGGTTGCGCGGGTACGACAGGATGTGCCCATGCAAAGAGAACCGGCTTCCAGTCGTGAACCGTAAAAGGCGCGTCGAAATGCAGCGAGAACGTTTTGACGATCCCATCGGACGCTGCCTTTTTGTCGACTTTGAGCA